>JBBTCY010000041.1:8942-11953 GCA_038043005.1 Pseudomonadota bacterium | reverse complement strand
CGTACTTGCATGGGGTGCAAGTGGTCGGAGGTTCAAATCCTCTCGCCCCGACCATTCTACAGAATAAATTAGCTTATTTCAGGATATGGATAATATTAGGTTTACGTTGTAACAGTTATTAATCATCCAGTATTTTAATTACCTTTATATCTTAGGAATGCGCATATTACTCAGTAATGACGACGGTTACTTTGCGCCAGGCCTTACCTGCCTCGCTGAATCGCTTTCTGATATAGCAGAAGTAATTGTTGTTGCACCAGAGAGAGATCGCAGTGGATCCAGTAATTCCTTAACACTGGATCGCCCATTAAGCTTAAGAAAATCACACAATAACTTTTACTATGTGAATGGAACACCTACTGATTGTGTTCATCTGGCCGTGACTGGCATGCTGGATTTTTTACCAGATATGGTTATTTCCGGAATAAATGACGGAGCAAATATGGGAGATGACACAATTTATTCTGGTACAGTGGCAGCAGCAACTGAAGGGTTTTTATTAGGAATTCCTTCCATAGCGATTTCATTAATCGGCTCTTCTCATGGAAATTATCTAACTGCAGCACGCGTTGCTGTCGATATGGTAAAGCATTTTAATGAAAAAGCCATCAAGCATTCGATGCTTTTAAATATTAATGTACCTGATATTGACTATCAATTCTTGGAAGGTATTGAAGTTACCCGCTTGGGGCGACGCCATAAAGCAGAACCAGTCATTAAATTTCATAGTCCACGTGGAGAAACTTTATATTGGGTTGGTGCAGCAGGCGCTGCGCAGGATGCAGGGAAGGGCACAGATTTTTACGCGGTACAACACAATAAGGTCTCAGTAACACCCTTACAAATAGATTTAACACAATACGATCAGCTTGATATCGTTTCAAAGTGGCTGGAAAATTAAGTACCAGTTTTTTATATAACTAACCAGAACTATTAGGAAACAATTAGTGAGTGTGTATCATTCTGGAATTGGCATGACATCTCAACGCACGCGTATGCGAATGATTGAGCGTCTGCGTGCACAAGGAATTTCTGATGAAATCGTATTATCAGTCATGGGTGCTATTCCCCGTCATATTTTTATTGAAGAAGCTTTGGCAAGTCGCGCTTATGAAGATGTTGCCTTGCCAATAAATTATGGACAGACTATATCCAGCCCTTGGATTGTTGCCAGGATGAGTGAGTTACTTCGTGCAAATAATAACTTGGAAAAAATTCTTGAAATTGGAACGGGATGTGGTTATCAAACAGCAATATTGGCACAAATTGCACACAAAGTTTACTCAATTGAGCGGATTGGGCCATTATTGACGCGAACACGTATTCGTCTACAGGAATTGCAGATCAGGAATATTCATCTCAAGCATGCAGATGGATTGCATGGATTGGCGGAAGTAGGGCCTTTTAATGGTATTATCATGACAGCGGTCACAACACACGTACCGGAATTATTATTAGAGCAATTAGTAGTGGGGGGTAGGATGGTTTTTCCTAAAGGAACACAAAAACAAAATTTATGTGTGATTGAGCGCAGTCCTCAAGGATATACCGAAATGATACTTGAAGAAGTGAATTTTGTGCCGATGCTGTCAGGTGTTGTAAGAAAGTAATAATGATGCTAGGTAAATTTAAATGATAAATTACTCACAAAAGCTATTTAATACGAATGTGCCTGACTATTTTTTAAAAGAAAAATTGACGACTCTTTTGATGTGTCTGAAATCAATATCTTTCAAACGTTGTTTATTTCTTGGCACTTCCTGTTTTTTATTAATAAGCTGCAGCACAACACAACCACCGGTACCAATTGTTGATCGTGTGATTTATGATTCAGCTGATACTGCTAACAAATTGACCGCCAAGGAAGGGCAATCAAGTCAGTCCTATATTGTGCAAAAAGGAGATACGTTATCTGGCATTGCGTTGAATCATGGTATCGATGCCAGAAAATTAGCAGAATGGAATCATATTACTGACCCTAATTCAATTAAACCAGGGCAAGTAATTACCTTATCATTGCCTGTTCAACAACAAGATCAACCTGTACTATTTTCAGTAATACCTGAGCAATCTCCACTGCCAACAACAATCGAAGCTGCGCCTGCTCCTGTAGAAGCCTTACCACAGATCGCTACACATGAGGAGATTTCTGATAAGGTTAAAACAAATCCAAAAGCTATAAAACTGCCGTTTTCTGAACAAAATCTAGCGCAATTACAACAGCAGTCAGCTGATTCTTCTCCCGCAGTGAGAGTATTGCCGAATTCTGCTTCAGGATTTGAAAAAAATGCAAGAATTGAGAATGCACCGCAACCAATACTACAGAAGCAGGATGAAGTACTGACCCATTCTGATGCTGAATGGATGTGGCCTACAACAGGAAAATTGCTGTCTTCTTTTTCAAAAGATTCAAAAGGCGTGAAAATATCTGGGCAAGCCGGACAGACAATTGTAGCTTCGGCAGGTGGCGAGGTAGTATACAGTGGACATGGTCTACGCGGTTATGGCAATCTGATTATCATTAAGCATAACAATACATTTCTTAGTGCCTATGCACACAACAGTAAGATTCTGGTAAAAGAAGGTGAAACCGTGG
Organism: Pseudomonadota bacterium; assembly: GCA_038043005.1. Classification (GTDB taxonomy): domain Bacteria; phylum Pseudomonadota; class Gammaproteobacteria; order Burkholderiales; family Nitrosomonadaceae; genus Nitrosomonas. Next base: position 9,357 of record JBBTCY010000041.1, on the reverse strand, counting down.
CAAAAGGACAGAAAATAGCAGAGATGGGAAATACTGATACAAATACAGTACAGTTACACTTTGAGATACGCAAGCATGGTAAGCCAGTCGATCCGTTGGAGTACTTGCCTAAACAATCATAATGCCGTGCTGGGGTAGATATTGGGAATAAGACGAATAATAGATATACTATCCGTCTTATCAAGAATTGAATTAATTACTCACCAGCAGCATGACGCATATGTTTTAAAGCTTCTGTTGTATGTTTTGTTGCAACATCAGCATGATCTTGCTTGGCGTGTGAAATTGCTTCATTCAGGTGTTTGACAGACTCAGTCATATGTTGATGAGCTTCAGCATATTCTTTCTCCGCTGCTTTAGCATGCTTAAGACTTTCTTCTGCATGCTCAAGTAGAACTTTGGCATGACCTTCTTT
>JBBTCY010000041.1:0-8842 GCA_038043005.1 Pseudomonadota bacterium | reverse complement strand
GATGAGAACTATATATTCTCAAATTTATAGCTATATTTCTGAATTATTCAAGTTTACGTATGGATGACAAGGATTCCCGAATCAGTGTTTTTCGTGTGAGTTTGTCGATGATAACTGGCTTCTGTCGTACAATTGATATATCAGCATCAATTCTTTTACTGATCCGTGGTACCAGTATTTCTTGGTCTTGTTTAAGAGTCTCATGATGTGCAATGCCGTTAATCTCTTTCAATTGCTTCAGACTGATATTAAACCGCTTGGATAATTCATCGGCATTTTCCCCATTTTTTACTTGATGAATCTGCCAGGTCGTAAGTGGTTCATTATAGGCTTCCAGATTTCTGAGAAAAATATCTTTTTTATTGATGGGTAGCAATAAAACTCTTGGTGAGTCTGTTACTTGAACTATAGCGCTTTTATGTGCGGGATTTAATGCCTTAAATTCATTAATGGATATATTGGCAAGTTTTGCAGCTAGCTTTATATCGATTGGATGATGGGCTGCCACTTCATCAAAATAAGGGCGATTGGGTATCGATTTTAATTTAATGCCAAATTCTTTTGGTCTCTCAATAATATTTCTTACCGCCATTAACTTATAGACAAGATTACGGGTTTCTTGTGGTAATTCCATCTGGTGGAAATTAACAGATTTTCCTTGCTCACGATTACTGGTGCGTAATTGTATAATTGATCCTTCCCCCCAGTTGTATGCAGCTAATGCAAGTCTCCAATCACCAAACTGTTTGTGAAGATTCTGAAGATAATCCAATGCAGCGCTTGTTGCTGCAACAACATCGCGACGATCATCGTGCCATTCATTCTGATTGAGTCCAAAATTCTTGCCAGTTGAAGGAATAAATTGCCATAACCCAGTAGCGCTTCCTGATGATTGTGCGCTTGGGTCAAAAGCGCTTTCGATTAATGGTAATAATGCAATTTCAGCAGGAATTCCTCGACGCTCCACTTCTTCAACAATATAAAATAAGTAACGTCTGCTACGGTCGATTACTTGCTGGAATTTTTCCGGGTTTTGCGTAAAAGAGGCTTCATATTTTTTGACATCACTGTGTTTAATGGAAGGGAGCACAAAGCCGTGTCGAATACGACCCCATAAATCAACTGGATGATTGATTGAGCCAACAGATTGTTGTGAATGAGTGCTACGCGAGAATTCCTGGGGCTTGGTTGCCTGTACGCTAAAAGAAGTAAAAATAAATACCAGGAAAATAACTAGATTCGTAATTGCGCAGTATTGCTTGCTAATTTTTGCCATATATGAATTGCCTATCTCAAATTGCCGCGAAGAAAGCAATATCGAAATACTTATACAATCTTATGTTGCATCAAGCGGCACGCAAAAACGCTGGTTTGCTGATTAGATTACATTTTTTGCACTCTATTTACCGCTACGTATTTCATTATGTTTGATGAGTTAATCCATGTTTTTCAATTATCGGACCTGCCGCATTCTAACCTATAAACTCATTTGCGTGTGTTAGATTGTTCATGAAAATCCTGTAGAATGACTGCTGGCTTTGGTTTCCAACCCATTTTACGATATTCAGTAACGACATTGGTGAAAATACCACCACGCACATAAAAGTGTGCAGCTAAACGAATATATCTGGGTTTTAATAGTGTGATCAAATCATCCAGAACTTGATTGGTAACTGCTTCATGGAAAGCCCCCTCATCCCGATATGACCATATATAAAGTTTTAGGCTTTTTAATTCAATGCATAATTTATCGGGAATATAATCCAATATCAGTGTAGCAAAATCAGGCTGACCAGTTTTTGGGCATAAACAAGTAAACTCTGGAATTTCCATATGAATCTGATAATCTCGTTTAAGTACCGGGTTGGGAAATGTTTCCAGGGTCTTTTTTGGTTTGGTCGACATTCTATAATACTCTCTTGATTTATTTAATTCAGTTACAATAGTGAATAGTGCACGACAGCGCTCAGTGCTGATTACACATATAAATTTGTTTATTATAATCCCTTATCAGAACAAGTGCGTCTAGCCAATATAAAACTTGCCGGTTTTAAATCTTTTGTTGAGCCTACACTAATCCCCGTAGTGAATCATCTTGTTGGCATTGTGGGGCCTAACGGATGTGGAAAATCTAATATCATTGATGCAGTACGATGGGTTTTAGGTGAATCCAAAGCTTCAACCTTACGGGGTGAATCCATGCAAGATGTTATTTTCAGTGGATCAGCCAATCGTAAGGCTGTTGGAAGAGCCAGTGTTGAACTGCTATTTGATAATAGTATGGGTAAGGTCATAGGGCAGTGGGCCAGTTATACTGAAATCTCTATTAAAAGAGTTCTGCAACGCGATGGGGATTCTACATATTACATCAACAACTTACCAGTAAGGCGTAGAGATATTGCTGATATATTTCTGGGAACAGGAATTGGTGGGCGAGGCTACGCAATTATTGAGCAGGGTATGATTTCTCGAATCATAGAAGCCAAGCCTCAGGATTTAAAAATCTTTCTGGAAGAAGCCGCCGGTATTTCTCGATATCAGGAAAGAAGGCATGAAACCTCATTACGTTTAATGGATACCCGAAAGAATCTAACTCGAATAGAAGATATCCTCAGTGAATTAAAAATCCAATTAGAACATCTGGAAGCACAAGCAGAAATTGCCCAGCAATTTAAAACATTTCAGGATGCATTAAATACAGCGCAATCTTTATTATGGCTGCAACGCAGACAAGAAGCGATCAATCAACAGGTTGCTGCAGAAAAAGAACTTCAACAGTTGACAGTCGATCTGGATGTTGAAACCGCAAAACAATATCAGGCTGAGAAACATTATGAAGAAACTCGTGCACAAGAATATGCTGCCAGCGATAATCTTCAGCAAATACAAGGTAAGCTTTATGCAAAAAATGCTGAAACTGGACGCCTAGAGCAAGAAATACAATTCCTGAGAAAAAATAATGAACGGTTGACGCAGCAAATTCAAGATGTTGAAAATCGGTTGCTGCATAATCAACAACAAAAAGGGCAATTAAGTGAAAATTTATTATCTTGGCGTCAAGAAGCCGATAATGCACAAATAACGCATAAGATAAGCCTGCAAAAACATACCGAGGAAAACGAGAAGCTACCAGAAATTGAATTAAACTTTCAAAACTGCCGGGAAGAATTGACTGCCTATCGACGTGATTTATTGCTGACTGAACAATCACTGCAACATGAAAATAGTCACATTAGTCATACTACAAAAAGTATTCAACAACTAGAATTACGCCATGCACGGTTAATTCAAGAACAAACTGAGTTGCCAAAACTGGATCAATCAGTATTAGCTCAATTGCGGAAAGATTTACTGCATATTGAAGATGCTCTGGTAGAGATACAGAAAACAGAACAGACTATAGAGGAAAAATTAGCTGTTACAGCCAGTTTGAAAGAAGAGGCGGCTAATAAGGTTCAGATACTACAACAGACAATCACAAAACTATCAGCGCGATTTGATGCACTACAGAGCTTGCAACAAAAAATAGAAAATAATAAAGCCCTAAGTATCTGGCAAAATAAATATCAACTGGATATATTGCCGCGATTATGGCAATCCGTTCAAATAGAGAAAGATTGGGAAAATGCACTGGAAGCTGTTCTTCGTGAGCAACTGAACAGTATTGAGATCAATCAACTTGAGAAGTTACAAAACTGGATTGCTGATTTGCCGACTGGCAAATGGGCGGTGCATGAAGTTGGCGAAATCTCTCTACAACCCGTAGCATCAGACCCGATAAAGTGGAAACCGCTGGTTACGCATATAACGAGTAATCATGCCAAAATGCATGAAATGCTTGCAGATTGGCTAAGTCATATTTTTGTTGTTGAAAATATTCATGAAGGTTTTAAACAACGAATGGAGTTACAGGCTGGTGAAAAGCTTGTTACGCGTGAAGGGCATATTTTTACTCGCTATAGTTTGATTTTTTATGCACCAGACTCACAACTTCACGGTGTTTTATCACGACAACAAGAGCTTAATGCAATCCAAATAGAAATAAAGCAATCAGAATCTAAATTAGAAAAACAACAGTCTATTTTAAATGATGCTGAACACCAGTATATCGAACTTGATGCAGCCATTCGGTTGGCACAACAAAAAAATAAACAGTTATATCAACGGCGGCATGATCTGCAGATCAGTATTATTAAGCATTCACAAATTAATGATCATGCGCTCCAGCGCAATCAACAAATACAATCCGAATTAAAAGAAATCGAATCTGAATTAGACAGTATGATCCTGCAACAGGAGTCAGCTAAATTAAAACATCATCAGTACGGGATACGCTGTGATGTAATAAAAAACAATATACAGCAGAGTCAATCGACCTGGGAAGCAGCCAATCAACTATTAGTAACGCATCGTCAGTTTATTCAGGTTCTAAGTAAAGAGATGCAGGAAGTTGTATTTCATATTAAAACATGTGATAGCAAAATCATAGATATAGAGTCATCATTTGCTGTAATTAATGAAGACAACAAAGAATTAATCGCAACTCAAAGCAAACTATTAAACGAGCAAAAAAACTTGGATGAAACGTCATTGACAAACCAGTTGCATGTAGCATTGACGGAACGGAGAGAGCTTGAGCAAACGGTATCACGTGCACGAGACATGCTTGAAGAGACAACCCAGCATTTGCGGGAAATCAATAGTGCACGAATGGTGTCAGAACAAAGATTAAATATTTTAAGGGAAGCCCTTAATCAAGCCCGTTTAAAAGAACAAGCTGCAAATATTTCAATGCAGCAATTCAATGAATTAATCAATACATCTAAAGTAAATAATGATGAATTATTATCACGGATGAATATAAAAAATCTATCTAAGTTACAGTTAGAAATCAATAGATTAACGATAGAAATTGAAGCGTTAGGTGCGGTCAATCTGGCCTCATTGAATGAATTGGATTTATCACGGCAACGTGAAGTCAATCTTAATTCACAATTGGAAGATTTAAATTCAGCAATCAGAACATTAGAAAATGTAATTCAACAAATAGATCATGAAACCCAAACTCGATTACAAACTACTTTTGATGCAGTTAATCACCATTTAAATAAAATATTTCCTGTAATATTTGCAGGTGGACAAGCTAAGCTGGTTTTAAGTGATGGTAAAATTTTTGACTCGGGATTGTTACTGATGGCACAACCCCCCGGCAAAAAAAACAGCTCAATCCACTTGTTATCCGGCGGTGAAAAAGCATTAACTGCATTAGCATTGATTTTCTCTCTATTTCAATTAAATCCAGCACCATTTTGTTTACTGGATGAAGTCGATGCGCCGCTTGATGATAGTAATACCGGGCGCTTCTGTGAATTGGTGAAAGAAATGTCAAAACAGACTCAATTTCTATTTATCAGTCATAATAAGATCGCTATGGAAATGGCACAACAACTGATTGGAATTACTATGCAGGAACAAGGAGTCTCAAGAGTCGTAGCAGTTGATATTGCTGAGGCCATCAAACTGGGTAAACGAAACAATAATGTCCATTAATTAAAAATACGAAACAATTCGAATATGATTTGGTAGCATTGCATAAAAGTATTTAAGGAGATGACAAGGAAATAATATGGATATATTGAAAATGAGTGACTTGCAGTTAAGTTTAATTGTCATTGGTGTCATCATCATCATTGGTGTCATTGTCTTTAACTGGATCCAGCAAATGCGGTATCGACGTAAAGTACAAGCTGCATTTGACCATAAACATGATGATGTACTTTTATCCATGCCCAATAACAAGGATTCAGACCAACGGATTGAGCCTTTATTCAATAAGAATTTTTCTGTTGATTTGCCAGTAGATTTGCAAAGATCAGGAGAATTGAAGTTAAGTACCGATAATAAGAAATCATTGCTTGCATCAGTGAGTGATTATGATGATACGACTAATTATGTTGTTTATATCCGCTCAGATTCAATTATTGCTAATATTCATATAGCCAAGCTTTTACAAAGGAAGTTTGATTTCGGTAAATCCGTTGTATGGTTGGGGCAGAAACAGAAAACTGAACCGTGGGAAGAAATCACAATTGAGACTAATGTCGATATTGATGGTTATACATGCTTAAAAGGTTGTTTACAGCTTGCTGATCGTGCAGGATCTGTCAGTGAAGTGAATTTATCTAAATTTAGAGATCTGGTGCATGATTTTGCATCACAAATCAATGGAATCGCAGAATGCCCTGATATTGTATCGACACACGAGAAAGCCGTATTGCTTGATCGATTCTGTGCAGATGTAGATGTTATGATCGGCATTAATATTATTAGCAAGGATGATGGTGCTTTTGTTGGTACTAAGATTCGTGCACTGGCTGAAGCGTCTGGTTTTAAACTGGAATCTGATGGGATTTTTAAATACCGCGATGATAATAACCAAATATTGTTTACACTCAGTAACTATGAACCCACTCAGTTCTTGCCTGAAAATATAAAATCCCTTACTACATTGGGTATTACTTTCTTGTTGGATGTTCCAAGAGTTGCTAACGGAGAGCGAGTTTTTGATCAAATGACACATCTGGCAAAGATATTTTCCAATACACTGGGTGGCATTATGGTGGACGATAATCGTGTACCGCTAAGCGATAATGGTATTCTCAGAAGTAAACAGCAATTAATTGATATTCAGTCTTCAATGAAAAAATACAAGATTATTGCAGGAAGCCCCAGCGCACTACGCCTATTTTTGTAAAATGACTCCTGTTCAATATCCTGTAAAACAAACATTTATTGTATTTTCTTAATGCAAATTAAAAGATAATAAGCTATAGTGATAGCAGGAATTTTTGGAAAAAAATCATAAGAATTTTTAATTTTAATATGTAGTGTTATTTTTACTTTGATTGAGAGAAAATAATGTCACGACCAGAGAATTCAGAGCAATCTTTTTCCCCTATCGAAGTTAAACTTGAATCAGGTAAGAAATATTATTGGTGTACTTGCGGGAAAAGCAGTAATCAACCTTTCTGCGATGGATCACATAAAGGCACTGAATATACGCCCAGAATATTTAATATCAATGAGAGTAAGAAAGTATGGCTATGCACCTGTAAAAAAACAGGGAATGCTCCATTTTGTGATGGAACTCATACTAAACTTTGATTTATCCAAGTATTGTAATTGCATGAAATAGAACATTATTACCGTACTAATCAGTAGTTTTGGCACGACTAGAATAAGTAGAATAGTAATTCGGTTACTAAACAACCTTTTAACGATTCATAAATTATAGTGTGTCTATGGAACCAGAATTAAAATCACTGGAAGATAAAGTTCTTCATTTAATAAGTTTATATCATCAAACTTGTATTGAAAATAATCAATTGAAAAAAGAACTTGAAGATATAAATGCAGTTAACAAGAAATTAAATGAAAAAATACAAACAGCTGCATCACGCTTAGAAACGCTTTTAATAAATATTCCAAACCATGATGATTAAAAATAAAAGCACGATGAACATTAGCATTATGGATAGAGAGTTCTGTATTAGTTGCCCTGACGAGGAACGTGAGGAAATACAGTTGGCTGTTGCTTATCTTGATAAAAAAATTCAGGAAGTTAAAGAAGAAGGTAAGGTTGTAGGTTCTGAGCGCATCGCAATTATAGCAGCGCTTAGTATTACACATGAATTGCTTTTGCAGCGCACTGAAAATAGTGTTTTTGACATCGATCAATTTAAGCGTAGAATTGGTCTCATTCAAAAGAAATTAGATGATGTTTTAGCTAGAAATGAAAGCTAGCAATATGATACATAGGATTAATCCCTGCGGTGTTTGTTAAGATTTATATTCTTTGAACCATTTTTAGAAATAGGTCGTGGATTTGTGATACTGTTGTGAACACCCTTTTCAAAGGGTGTACCTGATGTATCCAGGGAGCGGCCACCTTGGACCCTATGGTTCAAGATGATAATCTGACGGCATACGCGGGGAGCTTTGGCAGAAACAAGAAATTATTGTATTTTTGGAATTATGATAATCACTCATAACTCCTAGCATGATGATAAATAAAGATATAAATACAAATTTATCGAACTCCAAAAAAGTATTTCTATTAGATATTGGTCGTGTATTGCTTGATTTTGATTTTGAATCATCATTATCCAGACTGATCCCCTCAAGTATTAAAAATCCTGAAGAACGTATTAAACATGTACTGAGTAAAAAAGATATTCTTGAAGCAGGATTAATTACTCCAGAATATTTTGCACAATGGGCATTAGCAGTACTCAATAGTGATGTGACCATTGAGCAGTTTTATCAAGTATGGCAGCAGATATTTACTGTTAATGAACTGATGTGGCAGTGCATACGGAAGCTTGCTTGCGATGGTCATCGATTAATCCTGATTTCAAATATCAATGCAATTCACTGTCCTTGGATTTTTTCTACTTACCCTGACTTTATTTATTTTGAAGCAACCATTCTTTCATTTAATATCGGAATGCTGAAACCACAACCAGAGATCTTTCAGTACGCTATCGATACCTATAAACTCCCAGTAGAATCAGTTATCTATGTTGACGATATGCCACAAAATATTATTACGGGCAAGAAGTTTGGGTTTAAGTGCTGGCAATATGATATAAACTATCATCAAGTATTTGAAGCATGGTTAGAAGAATTGATGTTTACTAAAAAATTGTAGTACCAAATGGGAATTTAGTATCTCTATTGTGCATGTGATTAGGCTACTAAATTAATACTGTATTTTAATATAAAATAAGGGGCTGTAGTAGATTAGCTTAGATGATAAGCTAATTGAATGAAGATAAGTCAT
>JBBTCY010000040.1:1926-8048 GCA_038043005.1 Pseudomonadota bacterium | reverse complement strand
GTTTTTTGGTAGAATAACGCAGCCATCGTATTCGATTAACCTGGCATCAAAAAAACGGTTTTTGGTGCTTGATTATCGTTTCAGCAAGTTTTGGGAGTGAGTGCTTCTGCGCTGACTTCTATCTTCTTATGGTACCTTTGATAGATTTGCTTTGTATACGTCACTGGATTCCTGAAAATCTTGCAAGCAGCTTATGCGGGAACGAAAATTATGCTGTTTTAAATCGGGCTCGCGCTATGTATTTTGGCCGGATAGAAGAAAAATAGATGCCGTCACTTCATTGGGAGTGAAGGAATAATAGCTGTAAATGGGTTGCTGTAATGGAGCGTTGATGAAGCAGGCAAATAAATCAGCATCTCCAATTTCTGAAACAAAGGATTGATTTATGAGTACGAATATAGAAAATAAACCAAAGCGGGTGACGTGGTTCAATGGATGTGGCGGGCGTATCGGTATTGTGGTGGGTGAAACGGGCGAGCATGCCTATATCGGCATGGCATTAAGGCACGATGAAGATGATGATGTCAATCATATCCTTAAATATGGCGCTAAATTTCCATTGGATGCAGCATTATTGTTACCAGTGTCTAAAGACTATACTCAGACGGAATCTTGATCCAGTCGATAGCTTTTTTACAAATAGAGACAATCCAGAGAATTATCTGTAGAAATATATCAAGAGCTTTAGAATGATTGCGCGGGGAAATTAAATATGTACCGTTACGATGAATATGACCAGAGAATAGTTGATGAGCGTGTTGCACAATATCGTGATCAAGTGCGTCGCCGCTTATCGGGGGAGCTGACCGAAGAGGAATTTCTTCCGTTGCGTCTGCAAAATGGATTGTACATGCAGATTCATGCCTATATGTTACGGATTGCAGTACCTTATGGGTTACTGTCTTCCAGACAAATGCGCATGTTTGCACATATCGCCCGCAAATATGATCGGGGTTACGGTCATTTCACGACCCGTCAGAATATCCAGTTTAATTGGCTTAAGCTGGCAGAGACCCCGGATATACTGGCTGATCTGGCTTCAGTCGAGATGCATGCTATCCAGACTTCTGGCAACTGCGTTCGCAATATCACAATGGACGAGTTTGCCGGAGTTGCCAGGGATGAAGTTGTTGATCCGCGCCCCTACGCTGAAATTTTGCGGCAATGGAGCACTTTTCATCCTGAGTTTGCTTACTTGCCACGCAAGTTCAAGATTGCGATCAGTGGCGGTGAAGAAGACCGCGCCGCGATCAGTGCGCATGATATCGGGTTGTCGGTGACTAAAAATGCTCACGGTGACATCGGTTTCCGGGTGCTGGTGGGTGGTGGGCTGGGGCGTACCCCTATCATTGGCAGTGAGATATGTGAATTCCTGCCTTGGCAGCACATGTTAACTTATGTGGAATCCATTTTACGTATCTATAACCAGTATGGCCGCCGTGATAACAAATACAAGGCACGCATCAAGATACTGGTAAAAGCGCTGGGGATTGATGAGTTCAGGCGTCAGGTTGAAGCGGATTGGGCGGATCTCAAAGATGGGCCGGGTACCTTGACGGCTGAAGAGCTGAATCGCGTAACCACTTTCTTTACTGATCCAGACTATGCGGCATTAACCGATCATGATGCGGCATTGAACGAATTCAAGGCGGATAATCGCAAGTTTTCCAACTGGATGCTGCGTAATGTAAAGCCACACCGTGTGCCTGGCTATGCAATCGTTGTTTTGTCATTGAAGAAACCGGGTAATGCGCCGGGTGATGCGACAGCCGAACAGATGGAGGCTGTCGCAGATCTGGCTGATCGGTATAGTTTTGGTGAAATACGTGTTACGCATAAGCAGAATCTGGTGCTGGCGGATGTCAAGCAGGCAGATCTGATTCGATTATGGCAGGAGGCCACGGATCATGAGCTGACTTCCCCGAACATTGGTTTGTTGACTGACATGATCAGTTGCCCGGGGGCAGAGTTCTGTACATTGGCCAATGCGCGTTCAATACCGCTGGCAAAACTGATCGCGGAGCGGTTTGAGGATCTGGATTTTCAGCACGACATCGGTGCAATCGAGATTAATATCTCCGGTTGTGTAAATGCGTGCGGGCAACATCATATCGGCAATATCGGCATTACCGGCGTCGAGAAAAAAGATCATGAAGAATGGTACCAGGTGTCGCTGGGCGGCGCAGAAGGTAATGACAGTGCGATCGGTAAGATTATTGGTCCTTCATTGACTTTTAATCAGGTACCCGAAGTAATTAACCGTTTACTGGAAGTTTATTTGCGTGAACGGTTTGAGACTGAATCATTTATCAACACGGTACGCCGCATTGGGCATGCACCGTTTAAGGAACATGTCTATGCAACAGGCTTTGAGGAAGAGCAGAAGGATGTCGATGACAAGCAAGTTGTTATCCCTGCTCAGTACGCTGTTCCTTATTATTCTCCCAGGTTCTAGAAGTGATGATTATCAAGAATAAAACGATTGTTGAAGATGATTGGAGCGTATTGCGCCTGGGTGAGCAGGAATCTGTGGAAAATATTGTCGTACCGGCTGGAAAAGTCATTGTTCCGCTGAAAGTATGGCTGGCACAACGAGTGACACTGCAACAGCGGGCAGAGCTCGGTGTCTGGTTTGCCACTGACGAGTGGCTTGAGGAGCTGAAAGGCGATGTGCAGAAATTCTCTGTGATTGCAGTCCATTTTCCAAAATTTTCAGATGGCCGTGGCTACTCAATTGCGTTCAATTTGCGTGCCCGCCTCGGCTATACGGGCGAATTACGCGCTATCGGTGATGTGCTGCGGGATCAATTGTTTTATATGCAGCGTGTTGGTTTTAATGCATTTGCCACACGCCCTGATCGCAATATTCAAGATGCCTTGAAGGGACTCACTGATTTTTCCGAGGTTTATCAGACTTCATTTGATCAGAAATTACCCTTGTTTCGACGAGTACAGCGCAAGGATAATTCATCAACAGGCTTTGGTAAATGAGTGAATTGCAACAAAAAATTGAGCAAGCTGTTACAATTTTAGCCGATACTGTACACGACTATGTGCCGGTAACCTTTGCAAATAGTCTGGGCGCTGAAGATATGGTACTGACGGATATCATTGAGCGCTATAAGCTGAAAATTGACATGTTCAGTTTGGATACCGGCCGTTTGCCGCAAGAAACGTATGATTTAATGCAGACGGTTCGGCAGCATTACAAAACACCATTGCGAATCTACTTTCCCAATGTCAAGCAAGTTGAAGAGTATGTTGCAAAGAATGGTGTGAATGGTTTTTATGACAGCGTCGCTCTGCGTAAAGAATGCTGTCACGTCCGCAAGGTGGAACCATTGCGCCGCGCTTTATATGGTAAACGTGCCTGGGTGACAGGGATCAGACAGGATCAGGCGATGACCCGGCATAATCTGGAAGTTTCTGCCTATGATATGAGCAATCGGATGCAGAAGGTTAATCCCCTGCTTGAATGGTCTAATACAGAGGTTTGGGAATACCTTAAACAATTTGAAGTGCCCTATAACAGGCTGCATGATCAATTTTATCCCAGCATCGGTTGTGCGCCCTGTACCCGTGCAGTGACTCCGGGAGAAGATATTCGTTCTGGCCGGTGGTGGTGGGAAGCACAGGGAACTAAAGAATGCGGGTTGCATACAGGCAAAGTGATTCCGCTAAAATAGGCGAAGCAAGTTGGCCTAAAAAGCAGGAATTGAGTTGAAGTTTTTAGTAGCACGCCCTCCGATGGCTGCTGACATTTTTGTAGGTTGAGAGAAATAGAATGAGAAACCATCCCTTCACCCATCTTGATGCACTGGAAAGTGAAGCTATACATATTATGCGGGAAGTGGCGGCAGAATGCGCCAATCCGGTTTTATTATTTTCCGGCGGCAAGGATTCCATTGTTCTGTTGCGCCTGGCTGAGAAAGCTTTTCGTCCTGGAAAATTTCCGTTTCCGCTCATGCATATCGATACAGAGCATAACTTCCCGGAAGTCATCGAATTTCGTGATCATCGTGTTAAAGAACTGGGTGAGCGCCTGATTGTCCGCAGCATGGAAGATTCAATCAAAAAAGGCAGGGTCGTATTGCGCTCGGAAAATCAAAGCCGTAACGCCTTCCAGTCTGTAACGTTACTCGATGCGATTGCCGAATTTCGTTTTGATGCCTGTATTGGCGGTGCCCGTCGCGATGAGGAGAAGGCGCGTGCCAAGGAACGGATTTTTTCTTTCCGGGATGAATTTGGTCAATGGGATCCAAAGAATCAGCGGCCTGAATTATGGGATGTTTATAATACACGGACGCATCCTGGCGAAAATATTCGTGTATTCCCGATCAGTAACTGGACTGAACTGGATGTCTGGGAATATATCTCACGAGAAAAACTGGAAGTACCCAGAATTTATTTTGCACATACCCGTGACGTGATTCGACGTGATGCCGGATTATTACCTATTTCGCACCTTGTGCAACCGCAGGCCGGTGAAAAACCTGAGAAAGTGACAGTGCGCTTCCGAACGGTGGGCGACATGAGTTGCACCTGTCCAGTGGAATCCGATGCGGCAAGTGTGGAAGCGATTATTGCAGAAACTGCCATGACACGGATTACCGAACGCGGTGCAACGCGTATGGATGATCAGACATCGGATGCATCCATGGAGTTGCGTAAGAAAGAAGGGTATTTCTAGAAGCTGTACAGGCGATCACATCATTGACTGAGAAAACACCGCATTCAGCCAGTGGAGGAATTATTTCTGTGTCTTTCTTAGAATCAGTCACAAATTTATTGCGGTGAAATGAATTTCCAAAAGGTTTTTTAAATGTCGGCAATTGAAAAAATTTCGTTTGATCAGACCGAGTTGTTGCGTTTTATTACAGCGGGTAGTGTCGATGACGGCAAAAGTACATTAATTGGTCGTTTGTTACATGATTCAAAATCTATTTTTGAAGACCAGTTAACTTCCATCACCAATACGACACGCAAGCGTGGGATGGAAGGTGTTGATTTATCCTTGCTGACCGATGGATTGCAAGCGGAACGTGAGCAAGGCATTACCATTGATGTCGCGTATCGTTATTTTGCAACACCGAAACGCAAATTCATTATTGCGGATACACCCGGCCATGAACAATACACCCGTAATATGGTGACGGGCGCTTCCACCGCCAACCTGGCAATTATTCTGATCGATGCGCGGAAAGGCGTGTTGACGCAATCACGTCGTCATACCTATCTGGCCAGTCTGGTGGGAATTCCGCATATTGTTGTGGCGGTTAACAAAATGGATCTGGTTGGTTATTCCCAATCGGTATTTGAAGGTATCTGCAAGGATTTCGCGGCTTTTGCGGCGGGACTGGATTTACGCAATATCGAGTATATTCCGATGTCTGCATTGCAGGGAGATATGGTTGTCGAACGGGGCGATCAGCTTGACTGGTATCAAGGTGTGACATTAATGGATCTACTGGAAAATGTCTCCATTGAAGATGATGTTAATCATGAAGATTTTCGTTTTCCGGTGCAATGGGTATGTCGTCCACAAACCAAGGAGCTTCATGATTTTCGCGGCTATATGGGGCGCATTGAATCAGGCGAGATTCGGGTTGGGGATCCAGTGACGTTACTGCCATCCGGACTGACGTCCCGAATCAAAGAAATAGTCATGTACGAAGGGTTGATTGGCGAAGCATTCGCGCCTCAGTCGGTAACATTTACGATTGAAGATCATCTGGATATTTCCCGAGGGGATGTTCTGGTGAAAACTGGAGAAACACCGCGGGTTACCAAAGCGTTTGATGCCATGATATGCTGGCTTTCGGAACAACCGCTAGACCCTTCCCGCAAATATCTGATCAAACACACAACTCGCACGGTTAAGGCCGCTGTTGGCCGGATTGACTATCGTGTGAATGTCAATACGATGCAGCATGAAACTGTCGATACGCTACGGATGAATGATATTGCGTACGTGGGATTGAAAGTACAGCAACCGATCGTCTGTGATGACTATTCGCGTAATCGTGCGACAGGATGTTTCATTATTATTGATGAGAGCACGAACAATACGGTGGCTGCCGGTATGATTTCTTCCACCGCTATGTAAAACTATAAGCAGCATA
>JBBTCY010000040.1:0-1826 GCA_038043005.1 Pseudomonadota bacterium | reverse complement strand
GATGAAATAGGTTCTGTATGTGACTTCTGAAAACTGATTCCACATTAAATAACCCTGACCAATTGATGACTGCTTATGGTTGCTACCTATAATACCTTGCTGGTATTGCTATCCATCGGTATGGCTTTTCTGGCTTCCTATACAGCAATTCATTTAGCATTGCGCATGACGTCTGCCTGTGGATCTGCCAGAATGCTCTGGCACATGGGTGGTAGCTTTTCAATGGGAACCGGCATCTGGGGCATGCATTTTATCGGCATGCTGGCGCTTGAGCTGCCTGTTTCTGTTTCCTACGATTTGTTCCTGACATTCATTTCCTGGTTGCTTGCGGTTGTGGCTTCCATAATAGTGTTGTCTGTTATTAGCCGCAATCATCCGGGCTGGTTAGTCTGGATCAGTTGTGCTGTCATGATGGGCATTGGCATTACAGGCATGCATTATGTTGGTATGTTTGCAATGCAGATACAACCTGCTATTCAATACGATTTCCGGTTATTGCTATTGTCCTTTGCCATCGCGATTCTGATATCCCTTGCAGCTATTTTTATTATTCATATGATCGGCTTATATAACGATCAGGAGAAGATCGGCAAAACGTTGCTCTGGACAAAAATAAGTGCTGCGCTGGCGATGGCAATAGCTATATCGGGGATGCATTATACCGGTATGTCCGCCGCTATTTTCCCTGAGGAATTTATATCGACAGATCTGGATGG
This sequence comes from Pseudomonadota bacterium, assembly GCA_038043005.1. Taxonomy (GTDB): domain Bacteria; phylum Pseudomonadota; class Gammaproteobacteria; order Burkholderiales; family Nitrosomonadaceae; genus Nitrosomonas. Next base: position 1,110 of record JBBTCY010000040.1, on the reverse strand, counting down.
ATTGGGAGGGGATCGGTTAGGTATGCTGGTTACGCTCGCAGTTGTCATGGTACTGTTGACAGCTCTGTATGCAGCCATTTTTGATGCCCGGTTTGCCGAGCAGAATACAAAAATGGTAGAAAAACTTAAGCAGCTGAATATTGATCTAATGGCGCATGCAGAGCAGTTGACTCAGGCTATGGCTGAAAAGGCCAGGGCGCTGGAGGCAGTCAATTTTGTACATAAAGAATTGATGCGGGCCAAGGAAGTTGCTGAACGAAATGCTGCCGAGTTGTTGAGCTATCAAAATGGTATTGATCAATATGCCCTTGTTTCAGTGACAGATCGTCAGGGTCGCATCATACAGATAAATGATAAATTTGTTTCTATCAGTCAGTATAGTCGGGATGAACTGTTGGGCCAGGATCACCGCATTCTGAATTCTGGAACACATCCTAAAGATTTCTTTGTTAATCTGTGGCGAACCATTACTCGCGGCGAAACTTGGCGGGGCGAGATTTGCAATCAGGCAAAAGATGGATCGCTGTACTGGATCGATACTGCAATTATTCCGCTCAAGAATGATCAGGGAGAGATTATCCGCTTTATCTCTGTCAGGGTAGACATTACACAACGCAAGCAGCACGAATCAGAGTTGCTAACTGCAAGGCAGGCGGCTGATGCAGCCAATCAGGCAAAGAGCAGATTCCTGGCTAACATGAGTCATGAGATTCGTACACCGATGAATAGCATTATCGGCATGACGCATTTGCTGGATCAGACAGCACTGGATTCTAAACAGATTGATTATGTGGCAAAGATCAAAAATTCCTCCCAGCATTTACTCAGGATTATTAATGAGATTCTCGATTTCTCAAAAATAGAAGCTGGAAAGATTGAAGTTGCTGTGAAGGATCTTGATCTGAATAAAATTCTGTCAGATGTACTGGATCATCTGGCTTCCGATTTGGGAAATAAGAATATTGAGCTGGTATCGGACGTGGCTCCCGGGATTTCACAAAACTTTCAAGGGGATGCACTTCGCCTGAGTCAGGTATTGCTGAATCTGATCAGTAATGCGATCAAATTTACCGAAGCCGGAAAAATTACGGTAAGCGCTTGTATCGAACA
>JBBTCY010000039.1:0-1098 GCA_038043005.1 Pseudomonadota bacterium | reverse complement strand
AAATCGAAGCGCAGGCGCGCAAGGAATTGCAGCGGCTGCAACGCATGCCCGCAGCATCGAGCGAGTACTCGATGCTCCACACCTACCTGGAGTGGATGACCGAGCTGCCCTGGCAGTTACCGGCCGATACGCCGATCGATCTGAGCGCTGCACGGCAGATTCTCGAAGCTGACCACTACGGGCTGGAGCGTGTCAAGCAGCGCATCGTCGAATTCCTCGCGGTGCAAAAACTGAAACCGCAGGGGCGCGCGCCGATCTTGTGTTTCGTCGGGCCGCCGGGGGTGGGTAAAACTTCGCTTGGCCAGAGCATCGCGCGTGCGTTACAGCGGCCGTTCGTGCGAGTGTCGCTGGGCGGCGTGCATGATGAAGCCGAAATGCGCGGCCACCGCCGTACCTACATCGGCGCGATGCCGGGCAACATTGTGCAGAGCCTGCGCAAGGCGCATGCACGCAATTGCGTGATGATGCTGGACGAAATTGACAAGATGTCAGCCAGCCTGCACGGCGACCCGTCGGCCGCGCTGCTCGAAGTGCTGGATCCGGAGCAGAACTCGACCTTTCGCGACAACTATCTGGGCGTGCCGTTCGACCTGAGCCGTGTGATCTTCATTGCTACCGCAAACGTGATCGATAACGTGCCGCCGCCGGTACGCGATCGCATGGAAATCATCGACCTGCCGGGTTACACGCAGGAGGAAAAGCTGCAGATCGCGTTACGCTACCTGGTGCAGCGCCAGCGCGAAGCCAACGGTTTGCGCGAGGAACAGTGCGAACTGACGCCAGCAGCCCTGCGCAGCATCATTGCGGATTACACCCGCGAGGCCGGAGTACGTCAATTCGAGCGCGAGGTCGGGCGTGTAATGCGTCATGCAGCCATGCGCGTTGCTGAAGATGCACAGCTACAAGTGCGTATCGACGCCGCGGATCTGGATGCCATTCTCGGTCCCGCAAAATTCGAGCACGAAATTGCCTTGCGTACCAGCTTGCCGGGTGTGGCTACGGGCTTGGCGTGGACGCCGGTAGGCGGCGACATCCTGTTCATCGAAGCCACCCGGGTAAGCGGCAGCGGGCGGCTGATTCTGACCGGGCAGCTTGGCG
>JBBTCY010000038.1:0-3324 GCA_038043005.1 Pseudomonadota bacterium | reverse complement strand
GGGGTCCGTATCAAGTCCATAGACTGTAGCATCCGATTGGGTTTGTTTGATCAGCAGAGTGAGCGTGCCCGTACCGCAGCCCACATCCAGCACATCTTGGCCGGGCTGGATGTGGGCTTGCGCGATCAATGCAGTCTTTAACGCCGCCTCAGGAAACAAGCACCGCATTATCGGATCGTACCAACGCGTCAGCCAATGGAAATGAAACGCCGGAATATAATGAGGATGTTTCTTCATGATAAACCTCCCATCTTCTCCGTTTTAAGTGAATGTCGAATTGAGATTTCCTTGACAAGCGCATAGACTGCAGGAAACACGATCAATGTTAGTACTGTAGCAGAAACCATACCGCCCACCATCGGAGCTGAAATGCGCCTTATTACTTCGGAGCCTGTGCCACTGCTGAACATAACCGGAAGCAAGCCCACGACGCTTCCTGCGATGGTCATCATCACGGGTCGTATTCGATATACCGCCCCTTGCACTACCGCCTCGTAAAGATCCTCGACGGTGACTTTGCTGCCAGCAGCTTCGCGTTTTGCAGTCACATCTTTGAGCGCCTGATCAAGGAATTCGAGCATGACCATTCCCGATTCAGCCGCAATGCCGACGAGACCGATGAAGCCAATCGCTGCTGCGATGCTCATGTTATAGTCGAGCCAATACATCAACCAGATACCACCGACTACGGAAAAAGGTACCGATAGCATAACTATCAATGTCTCAGTGAGACGATTGAAATTCAGATATACAAGCAGGAATACCATCAGGAGAGTGAATGGCACCACCACTTTCAGTTTCTCGGTAGCCCGCTCCATGTATTCGAATTGCCCGCTCCAGGTGGCATAGTATCCGGGTGGAAATTGCACCTGTTCGCGCACTGCTTTCTGTCCAGCTGCAACGTAGCTACCGATGTCACGATCACGAATATCAACAAAAATATACGCGGACAGCAGTGCATTCTCCGTACGAATACTCGGCGCGCCTTTGACAAGGCTGATCCGTGCAAGCTGACCAAGCGGAATCATCGTCGCTCCCATAGTTGGAACCAGTACCTGAGTAGCTATTGCTTGTGGGTCGCTGCGTAGCTCACGTGGATACCGTACAGTAACACCAAAGCGTTCCCGGCCTTCAACCGTGGTTGTAACAGTTTCGCCACCAAGCGCTGCTGAAATCACGGACAATAAATCGCCGACAGCCAATCCATATCGGGCAAGTTCAAGACGATCGGGCTCAACATCAAGATAGTAGCCACCGGTCGTGCGTTCCGCGTAGGCGCTACTGGTTCCTGGCACTGTTTTTACAACTGCCTCAATCTGCTTGGCAAGTTTTTCAATCTCGCCCAAATCCTTGCCGAACACTTTGATGCCAACAGGTGTTCGAATGCCGGTGGCAAGCATATCGTTCCTGTTTTTGATCGGCATCGTCCAGGCATTACTGACTCCAGGTATCTGCAATGCTTGATCCAGTTCGGCGATCAGCTTGTCGATGGTCATGCCTGGACGCCATTCACTTTCCGGTTTCAAATTAATGATGGTTTCAGTCATTTCCAGCGGCGCCGGATCAGTAGCGGTATTAGCGCGTCCGGCTTTGCCCAATACCGATGCCACCTCGGGAAAGCTTTTAATGATTTTATTTTGTGTTTGTAGGATTTCTGCCGCCTTGGTAACGGAAATACCAGGAAGTGTCACTGGCATGTACAGTAGCGTACCTTCATTCAATGTCGGCATGAATTCTGTCCCCAGCTTGAGCGCTGGATAAACAGTAATCGCAACTACCCCGACTGCTGCCAGGACAATGATTTTTTTCCACTGTAACACCCTAGCCATTACAGGCCGATAAATCTGAATCATGATGCGACCTAGCGGATTGTCCTGCTCGCGCGGAATGCGGCCACGAAGCAGCAACAGGATCAAAGCCGGCACCAAAGTGACTGAAAGTAGCGCAGCACCCGCCATGGCAAAGGTTTTGGTATATGCAAGTGGGTGAAACATGCGTCCTTCCTGTGCTTCGAGCACAAACACCGGCAAGAACGATACTGTGATAATCAACAGGCTGAAGAACAGCGCCGGGCCGACTTCTTTACAGGCTGCAATGACAGCTTCCGTGCGCGATTCATCGGGAGCAAGGCGCGCAAGATGTTTATGCGCGTTTTCGACCATGACGATGGCCGCATCGGTCATTTCTGCGATCGCTAACGCAATGCCTGCGAGACTCATGATATTGGAATTGATACCAAGGTGAAACATTGCAATGAAGGCAATCAGCACACCGATCGGAAGCATGATGATCGCCACCAATGCGCTACGCACATGCATGAGAAATACCGCACATACCAATGCAACGATTATGATTTGCTCGATAAACACTTCATTTAGTGTTGCGATTGCGCGATGTATCAACTCGGAGCGATTGTAGACTGGTTGAATCGAGACACCTTCCGGCAAACCGGATGCAATTTCGTCGATCTTTTCTTCGAGATTATGGGTAACATTGAGAGCGTTTTCTCCATGCCGCGCCACTGCGATACCCGAAACAACTTCTCCTTCTCCGTTGAATTCAGTGATGCCACGGCGCTCATCAGGAACTAACTCCACCCGGGCAACATGACTCAGCAAGACCGGCATACCCTCGTGTGCCTTCACAACCAGATTCTCAAGGTCGCTAATTCCACGTAGATAGCCCTTGCCGCGAACCATATACTCAGTCTCCGTCAATTCGATCACTCGTCCCCCAACGTCGCGATTGCTAGTTGCGATAACATCGGAAATTGTTTTGAGGGATATCCCATAGGCTTGGAGGCGTCGTGGATCTACAGTAACTTGGTAGTTTTTTACAAATCCACCTACACTCGCTACTTCCGACACACCATGTGTTGCAGTCAACTGATAACGAAGAAACCAGTCCTGAGTAGCGCGCAATTCGTCGAGTGCGCGATTCTTGGCAACTAGCACATATTGGTAAACCCAACCCACACCGGTGGCATCCGGGCCGAGCGAAGGTCTGACATTTTCTGGTAACCTGTTTGCCGCGAAGTTCAGGTATTCCAGTACTCTCGAACGCGCCCAGTAGATGTCGGTTCCATCTTCAAAGATGACGTACACAAACGATACACCGAAATTTGATAATCCTCTGACAACCTTTGATTTTGGTACACTTAACATAGCTGTGGTCAGCGGATAAGTAACCTGGTCTTCGACCACCTGTGGCGCCTGTCCGGGATATTCCGTGTAAATGATAACCTGTACATCCGATAAATCTGGTATTGCATCGATAGGCGTCTTCAATACTGCATACACGCCCCAAGCTACCACAAAAAAGGTT
>JBBTCY010000037.1:0-2790 GCA_038043005.1 Pseudomonadota bacterium | reverse complement strand
GACATGACCTCCAAAAGTTTTTCCAATTTCAATCAATATAGCCGAAGAATCGGATGTTTTTTCTGTGACTGCTTGTAGCATTTATTGATTCTCCTCATTTATTATTATTTTCTAGCTACTTTGCATACGCTGATCCAATCTTCCCTTCGGCATAGGATTTTCTTAATGCAATTATTAACCATTTTGAATATCCTTGAGAGCATTAGCGATACGTTGCCTTGCTTCTTCTGTCAATTGAAAACCAAGGTTAGATCTTGAGCGCCGTGAAGCTTCGCGTAAAAAATTAAGCTGCTGGGTAAAATTGTTACAACTGCGGCACAAAAATAAATGCATCCTTAACGAGATATTTTGCCAAAAGGGCAATTTTTCATCCATTGCTCGAGAAGTTAACTGGCTGGCTTGTTTGCAATTCAACATTTAATTTACCCTTTATTAGTCTAACCAATGAATCTTCAAACATTTAATCAGGGACAATCGCGCACGATGCATCAAGACCCAGACATTAGTCGAATTAAGCGAGAAACTCTTACAGATTTCTTCATTACTCATCCCATGAATTTCTTTGGCAAGAAATACTTCAACCTGTTTTGGTTTCAATTCAGCTAAACATTGCTGAAAGATTTTCCAGAATTCTTTTTGTTGAAAAGCTAACTCTGGATTGGAGAAAATATCCGGTTTATCTATCCAGAGCCCATTGGTTCTAAAAAATCCATCTAAATAATCTTCATATGCTTGGTCAACTAAATCGGCCATTATTATTTCTCGTCCTCGGCTTCTGAAATAATCAATCAATTTGTGCTTTAATATTCCAGTCAACCAGGTCCTAATCGTAGATTGGTTGCGAAAAGTATTTTTTGCTGTTATTGCTGCAAGTAGGGTTTCTTGAACCAAATCTTCAGCAACATGAGTATTTCTCACGCTTAAAAGTGCATAACTAAATAGATAGTCGCCATGCTCTTCCAGCCATGTTCGAGTGTCTAAGTCGTAATATTGCTCTGCCATTGGGACTTGTCAAAAAATACCGCTGTAGTCAACTTTAGCTTGCCGGTGCATTTCATACCTTTTCAAATACATGCTTTTAGCTGAAGTCTACTTACTTCCGCAATAAAATCCATTTGGTGGCCCTCCAGAGTTCTCCGACAAAATACGGGACCTCTAATAATCCAGAGTGGAAAATTTTCAACGCAGTTTCTCCCAAAAACTCTGGTAAGTTCTGCACGCTGATTAACGCCTAACTCTCTAAAGGAGTCGTGACATATCAAATCTCACCTTTTACCGGAGGATAATCAAAGATATTATCAGTAAAAATAGACAACTATTTTTCATAGCTATTATCCTCTGGCACCATTGACGTAAGCCGCCGTCAGTTCATGCACGGGTGTCTCAAAGATACTTCTGCACTGGCCAAATTCGATCAACTGGCCGACACGCTCCTTGACCCAGAAAAATGCTGCATAGTTGGCAATACGCCTTGCCTGTGCGAGATTATGCGTAACAATCACGATAGTGTAGCGGCCGCTTAAACGGCGAATCAGATCTTCCACCACTGCGGATGAGAGTGGATCAAGTGCGCTACAAGGTTCATCCATCAACAATATTCGTGGATTCAGCGCCAATGCGCGCGCAATACACAGACGTTGCTGCTGCCCACCCGACAAGCTGAGCGCGGCGGTATCCAAACGATCACATACTTCATTCCATAATCCCACATCGCGCAGCACTCGTTCCATAATCACCTCCACTTCACTGCGTTGCTGGATGCCGTGCTCATGCAGAGGCAGCGCAATATTGCGTCGAATCGACAAGGGAAACGGCACAGGTTTCTGAAATACCATGCCGATTTTCTGCCGCAATGCCTGTACATCACACGCAGGATCATAAATATCCCTGCCATCGACATGAATGCGCCCAGTCACTCTGCATGCAGGGATCAAATCGGCCAGCCGGTTAAGCGCTGATAGAAAACTGGTTTTGCCGCACCCGGAGGGACCGATCAATGCAGTAATGCAACCTCGGTAAATATCCAGCGTAACATTATCCAGTGCCATTTTATGGCCATATTGAAGCGACAGACTCTCAACCTGAACTACGGGTTGTGGATCACAACACGCGGGGCCAGTGTGCAATGGTCCCAGGGTAAAAGCATTCTCACAGCAGTTATTTGTCTCTGCGGATTGACCTGGATGTATCGTCATACGGGCATTATCCTTTTGCGTTGTAGGCCATAGGCAAATTTCATCGCCAGGACATTAATACACAACAATAAAGTCACCAGCACCAGAGCCGAGGCGTAGGCTGGCTGATCGCCACCGGGCACATTCATCGATAAATCAAAAATATGCAATGCCAATGCACGTCCTGAATCCAGTAGTGAACCGGGCATGCGGTCGACATAACCGCTGGTAAATATTAACGCCGCCGTTTCAGCAATTGCACGGCCAATGCCCAGAAGTAATCCCGCCGCAAGCGCAGGCGCTGCCGCAGGTAACAACAAATGGATCAGTGATGCCGTCTTTGATATACCCAGTGCCGCAGCAGATAAACGATAGCTTTGCGGCACCGCACGCAAACCGGCTTCCGCTGTACTGACCAGAATTGGCAACAGCATACAGGCCAGCGTTAATCCACCTGATAAAATGGAAAACCCCATACCCAGATAAATACTAAAGAAGGCATTGCCAAATAGCCCGAAAACAATTGACGGCACACCGGCCAGCACTTGCAAGCTAAAACGCACGACTATTCCGAATCTACTGCTAATGGATACAAACTCAGCTAACAATACTGCCG
>JBBTCY010000036.1:0-10342 GCA_038043005.1 Pseudomonadota bacterium | reverse complement strand
AATACAGGCAAATGGATTGGCGCCGCTGGAACCCGCCAACCGGACTGTTGAGGTAGAAGCATTTTGCTCGTGGTCAGCATGCAAAATCAGAATCCGATCCAGCGCACGCACAATCACTGGATTTACTGTGTATTCTTCCGTGGGTACCGAAAACATCATGTGCAGGAAATTCTCCGCATAGCTTAATCGGTTCTGCGGATAGACAAAGGGTTGCCCGATATTATATTTATAGGCCATTGCAGTAATAGTCGGTAATTTGGCAATGAGCCGGAAAGCCGATTGTTCTCGATGCACTGGATCTGAAATATTCAAGGCTTCGTGATAAAATGCGGACAATGCACCGACCACGCCAACCATAACCGCCATGGGATGGGCATCCCGTCTGAATCCACTATAAAACCTCACCAACTGCTCATGCAGCATCGAATGATTTTTAATCGCCCGGTCAAATTCCGATTTCTGCTCACCGACCGGTAATTCACCATTCATCAGCAGATAGCAGACATCGACAAAATCACAATGCGTCGCCAGTTGTTCGATCGGGTAGCCCCGGTACAATAAAATGCCCTTGTCGCCATCAATAAAGGTAATCTTAGAACTATTGCTGGCCGTTGACAAAAACCCTGGGTCATAAGTAAACAAGCCACTTTTTGCATGTAATGCACGTATGTCAACCACATCCGGGCCCATTGTGCCCGATAAAACCGGCAGCTCTATCGGTTCGCTGCCATCGTTCAGATTTAAAGTTGCCGTGCCTTTTTGTGCCATATTACTTCTCCGCGTGTTGCTGATGATTGATTAGTATACGTTGCCAAGAATCCTGTAATACTCTGATAACGCTGTCAAAAACCTAGCTTTTCTGCAACAGTTCCAATACCGGCTGGAGATCTTCATCTGCATTGATTTTTCTGGCTGCAATCGAATCCCACAAATCGTTGTCAGATAATAATAGCAATCTTTCAAATTGCTGTAATTCATCGGTATCTAACTGGCAATAATACTGATCCATAAATCGCTGCAAAATAATATCCAACTCAAGTAGACCACGCCGACACCGCCAGCGTGCTCGCTCCAGTTCTCTCATACCATTCTTTTAATCATCATATCCTTGATTTTCCCAATCGCATTGGTTGGGTTTAATTCTTTAGGACACGATGCCACGCAGTTCATAATGGAATGACAACGAAATAATCGATAGGGATCTTCCAGATTATCAAGCCGTTCAGCCGATGCCTGATCACGGCTGTCGGCAAGAAATCGATAGGCCTGCAATAAGCCCGCCGGGCCTACGAATTTATCCGGGTTCCACCAGAATGACGGACATGACGTGGAACAGCAGGCACATAAAATACACTCGTATGCACCATCCAGAGCAGCTCTGTCTACAGGGGACTGCAACCGCTCCGTTTCCGGTGGCGGATCGTTATTGATAAGATACGGCTTGATCGAATGATATTGCTGGAAGAATTGAGTCATATCAACAATCAGGTCCCGAATGACCGGCATACCCGGCAATGGCCGTATTTCAATCGGCTCACGCAGGCTATTGAGGGGTGTGATGCAAGCCAGCCCGTTACGCCCATTAATATTCATGGCATCCGATCCGCAGACACCTTCCCGGCATGAACGTCTTAAACTGAGACTATCATCGATTGATTTAATGCGTATCAGCGCATCCAGTAACATCTTGTCAGTTGCTGCCAACTCAACCGTATAATCCTGCATGTACGGTTTATCATCTTTATCAGGATCATAGCGGTAGATAGAAAATTTCATTGCTAACTCCAGAGTTATCGAATAGCAGACTGACTCAATAAACAGTCAACACCAGAAAGCGTAAAACACGTTGCAGGTTAGTATATCTGGATTCACCAAAAAAAATACACTAAAAAGTTAACTTCAGCGGGTCAATTAAGAGTTGATGAAAAGATACCGGATTCCTGCCGCAAAATTTTTCTGGTTATTTCGCTGCACCGACCAAATTACATTGATCATCAATATAGGTTTTAATCGCCTGCACATCCACTTCCTTCACTACATACCGTTGCGGCAGATTCTCCAGATTCTCAAGCCCGGCAGGCCGCTCCGGCTCGCGTCCGATCGCTTCAATAATGCTGTCGGCAAATTTAACTGCCTGGGCCGTCTGCATACATATCAGCGGAATACCGGATTCCCGGTTTGCACAGCCAACTTTCAATCCATCAGCCGTGTGCGTATCAATCAGCACGTGGTATTTCTGAAACACTTCACGGATGGTTGCGATGCGTGCCGCATGATTGCTGCTTCCTGAGATAAAACCAAAATTCTCTATTTTCCTGAAATAAGGCGTTGCGGATAAATCAAAGGCATTTCCTTTATCAACCGCTTGCCATAAATCATTAACTCTGGATGGATCCCTGTCGATCAAATCAAAAATAAAGCGCTCGAAATTCGATGCTTTCGAGATGTCCATGGAAGGACTGCTGGTATGTTGCGTTTCCTTGGTCGCGCGTGGACGATAAACACCTGTTTTAAAGAATTCGTCTAACACGTCATTTTCATTGGTCGCCAGAATCAGGCGTTTAATGGGCAAACCCATCATGCGCGCGACGTGACCGGCACAAATATTGCCAAAATTTCCCGATGGTACTGCAAACGACACCTGCTCACTATTTGAGGTCGTCGCTGCAAAGTATCCTTTAAAATAATAGATAACCTGCGCCACAATCCGCGCCCAGTTAATCGAATTGACTGTACCGATTCGATGCGCCTGTTTAAATTTGTGATCGTTACTGACTGCCTTGACGATATCCTGACAGTCATCAAACACGCCACGGACCGCGATATTGAAAATATTGTCATCCTGCAGAGAAAACATCTGTGCCGTCTGGAAGCGACTCATTTTACCCAATGGCGACAGCATGAATACACGTATGCCCTGCTTGCCCCGCATGGCGTATTCAGCACTGGACCCCGTATCACCCGAGGTCGCGCCCAGAATATTCAGTTCATCACCGGTTCTTTTCAGCGTATATTCAAAAAGATTTCCCAGCAACTGCATCGCAATATCCTTGAACGCCAGCGTCGGGCCATTGGATAATTCCAGAATATGCAGGCCCGGCTCCAGTGTTCTAAGCGGTGTAATATCGGGACTGCCAAATATTTCCGGGGAATATGTTTTTGCGATAATGCCGCGTAAATCCTCGGCGGGCATATCATCGATATAGCGCGACAGAATTTCATAGGCCAGCGACTGATAACTCATACCGCGCCATGCTTCCAGTTCGGCTGCCGTAATTTTCGGATAGCTGACCGGAATCGCCAGACCGCCATCGGGCGACAGGCCGCTGAGTAATATTTCGGAAAAAGTCCTGGGTGGCATCCCGCCACGTGTTGATATATAGCGCATGCGTAATTCTTATAATTTGTTTGTCGTCATAAATTGCCGATATCTGAAGCAACCAATCCTGTTATTTTTTAAGTTCCTCAATCCGGATCCGGATCACCTTGCCGAATATGACAGGCAATGCTTCAATTCGGATAATGGCCGCATTAATATTTTTTTCAATGGTCATATGTGTCAGGATAATGATGCTCACCCTTTCCTCCTCATCACCGGCTTCCCGTTGGATCATCGCATTGATGGAGATATTAAAATCAGCCAGCACGCGTGTAATCTCAGCCAGAACACCCGGCCTGTCGATCACATTCAATCTCAGGTAATAGGCAGTTTCCACCTCCTCCATCGGAATGACTGGCGTATCCGACAGCAGATCAGGCTGGAAAGACAATGATGGCACACGATGCATGGGGTCTGCCGTCTGCATGCGGGTCACATCAACCAGATCAGCAATGACCGAACTTGCCGTCGGCTCGGCTCCCGCACCTGCTCCATAGTATAGGGTCGTACCGACCGCATCGCCTTTAACGACAATCGCGTTCATCACACCTTCCACATTGGCGATCAGGCGTCGAACCGGTATCAAGGCCGGATGAACGCGTAATTCGATGCCCTTCTCGACACGTTTTGTAATGCCCAGCAGTTTGATGCGATAGCCAAATTCCTCTGCATAGCGAATGTCTTCACCCGTTAACTGAGTAATTCCTTCGGTATACACTTTGTTAAATTGTACCGGTATACCAAATGCAATGGCTGCCATCAAGGTGATTTTATGCGCCGCATCGATCCCTTCAATATCATACGTCGGATCAGCTTCCGCATAGCCAAGTTTCTGTGCCTGTGCAAGTACCTGGCTGAATGGCAATCCCTTTTCACGCATTTCGGACAGGATAAAATTCGCCGTCCCGTTAATAATGCCGGCGATCCATTCAATACGATTCGCCGTCAACCCTTCACGCAATGCTTTGATAATGGGAATTCCACCGGCGACGGCAGCTTCAAAAGCAATCATCACGCCTTTCGCGCGTGCGGCTGCAAAGATTTCAGTGCCATGCACCGCCAGCAATGCCTTATTGGCGGTCACCACATGCTTACCTTGCGCAATCGCTTCAAGTATCAGGTCCTTTGCAATTGTCTGTCCGCCAATCAATTCAACGACAATATCAATTTCCGGATGCGTCACGACTTCACGGGCATTATCCGTAATCGTCACCTCATTGCCGACCAGTTGCCGGGCTTTTTCCAGATCACGATCCGCAATCATCCTGATGATAATTTCCCGTCCGGCGCGGCGAGCAATTTCATGCTGATTGCGTTTAAGAACAGTATAGGTACCACCGCCTACAGTGCCAATTCCAAGTAGACCAACATTAATAGGTTTCATAAGTTTTATAGTTTAAAAAGACGACAAACGGAATACGATCATGATAACGATCAGAAAATTTATTTTAATGCCTTAATCTAACAGGCTAACTGTCAGTGCCATGCCGTTTCCGGTAACGTTGAAGAAAATGAGCGATGCGACCGATGGCTTCAGTCAGATCATCAATATTTGGCAGGAAAACAACACGAAAATGATCCGGGTAGGGCCAGTTAAAACCACTGCCCTGCACCAATAGAACCTTTTCTTCCAGCAACAGATCCAGCACAAACTGCTGATCATCCTTAATGGGATAAATATCCGGGTCCAGGCGTGGGAATAAGTACAGAGCGGATTGAGGCTTATAACAACTTACACCGGGGATATCGGTTAATAATTTCCAGGCCACATCGCGCTGACGCATCAGACGCCCTGTTGGCAGGGTTAAATCATAAATACTCTGGTAACCGCCGAGCGCTGTCTGAATGCCAAATTGTGAAGGCACATTGGCACATAATCGCATAGAGGCCAGCATGTTCAGGCCGGAGATATAATCCTGCGCATGGCCTTTTTCTCCTGAAACAATCGCCCACCCGGAACGAAAGCCAGCCGCACGATAATTCTTGGAAAGTCCGTTAAAAGTAATAAACAGCACATCATCCGCCAATGAAGCAATCGAGGTATGCGTCGCTCCATCATAGAGTATTTTGTCGTATATTTCGTCGGCATACACGATCAGTTGGTGCTGGCGGGCGATTTCAATCAATTCATACAACACTTCTTTCGGATACAGTGCACCAGTGGGATTATTCGGATTGATAATGACAATCGCACGGGTTCTGGGCGTGATTTTGGCACGAATATCATCCATATCCGGCAACCAGTCGGACTCTTCATTACATAAATAATGCTGCGCAGTCCCGCCCGATAACACAACGGCAGCCGTCCATAAAGGGTAATCGGGCATCGGGATCAGCACTTCATCCCCATTGTCCAGTAACGCCTGCATGCTCAATACAACGAGCTCCGATACCCCATTGCCAATGAAAATATCATCCATCTGCACATTGCTGATCTGTTTTTCCTGGCTGTAGTGCATGATTGCCTTGCGAGCCGCAAACAGGCCTTTGGAATCGCAATAACCGGAGGCATTTGACAAATTGTAAATGACATCCTGCAAGATTTCTTCCGGCACATCAAAGCCAAATGTCGCCGGGTTGCCGATATTCAGCTTGATAATATGATGACCTTCCTCTTCCATTTGCCGGGCACGTTGAAGAACCGGCCCACGGATGTCATAACAAACATTGGCAAGTTTGCTGGATTTAGAAACTGGTCTCATAGTTTATGTAAGTAATTGTATGTAGTAAGAAATATAATATTTCCAACACAACCCAACCGGTTTTCTGGAAAATTAAATGAAGGCAATATTATATACTTAATACGATGAATACTGGATCAATAAGAATCCGGCTATTAACAGACCAATTCAATTATTTCACAGACTATCTGCACCACAATCCATCCGGATGGTCAGTTCCTGACGATTCCAGCACCATCCAGAATACGCACCACGAGATCCGACGTTGAAATACCGGCTGTATAGTCAATCTCATGCACCATTTGTGTCGGCAGCGCTGCACATTGCCTGTATTTTTCCGCGCGCTCCTGTTTCGATGCACAAGCGAATGTGTACAGATCAAACCCATGCTTTTCCATAAATTCAACGGTCGCATTGACCGGGCTGTCAGTAATCACATTATCGACATACCGGCACGCTGAAACAACCGCAACCCGCTCCGCCTGCTTCATTACGGGCAGTTTCCCCTTGTTTTCCAGCACACGTTCATCTGAAACCACGCACACGGTTAAATGTGTACCCAATGCCCGCGCCACCCGTAAAAAATTGACATGCCCTTCATGAAACAAATCAGCCACCATGCGCGTGTACACGCGTTTTTGTGGCTGATTGCGTGGCCACACGGGAATTTCCCGCTTTAAACGGATGAGCGCACGCTCCAGCCACTGGCGGCTGCGTAACGCCTGCACATCATCCGGATCCTTCAAGGCAATCTGATGTGCATAACACCACGCCTTAGCCAAATTCCCCGTTAACCAATGTTGCACCAAACGGTGATACGCATAGCAGCGCACCAGCAAAGTAAAATTTTCCAGATTGAGCGCAGATACCACAGTATCCCAATTGGGGTTCGGTGTGCGCCAATCGCCGTAAAATGCAGTCAGGATTATTTCCGGTCGGCGCGGAAACCAAATGGCACCATAGTCAGTTTTGCGCTGTGTCAGGTCAAACTCAGGAAAAACTGATACCCGCTGATATTCATCCGGGTAGCCGGGCAACGCAAAACCGCCCACGATCTGCTTCTCTCTCGCCTGCAAGCCGCAGACATCCAGCGTAACCCCTAATTCCGGATGCACGTAATCACGGTAATTGGCGTAGTCAATCCGCATCGATGATCGCGCCCACCCGGCTTGTTCCAATGCGGCACAGCAGGCACCCCAGAATTCCATGCGCACGGCGATGTCCAGATCCTTGTCGAAATCCAGCAAACACCCGTTACGGACCAGACCCAGTAAAGTGCCGGCAAAAGGAAATGCCGGAATGTCCAGCCTGGCCAGTTCTGCACACGTCATCCACAGCAATTTCTCTGCTTCACCCGAGACAAATACATTCTCGTCAGTTTGCAGTAGCTCCGTTTGCTCTTTCTGCGGAGGGACTTTTCCTGCCTTGGCCAGCACCATCAGGTGATTCAGCGCATCGGTGAAGTGCGTATGCGCGGATGATAAGTCCAATAAAACAAAACTTGCGGTTCCTGAAACATGCGCCCAATGCGCTTTATGAAAATCACTGCGTACATGTGCATAAATTTTTGCAGCATACGCGGGCACATCAACCGCCCGGCCAGTGCGCATCGCGAGTGAACACCATAGTCGAGCGATATCCGGCGATAACGGATGTTCATTTTTTAGTGGATCCAAAATCCTGTCGGCATCATTGAACTTGCCAGCAGTGATTAAACCCTTCGCTTTCAGTAACAATTCATCAAGCTTATTTGTCACTTGTAGAAACCCGTCATTTTACTTTTATTCACAGCCACTTAATCTTCCCTATTCTTAATAGTCATCGATAATAATCATTGCATTTTAACCATTATTTAATATAATAGGAATCATTCTCATTATTATTTAAATGATGTAATGGGACAAAATAGTATATTAACCGTATCAATTGAACGTACTTATTAGAATTAGGAGGCAGCATTATGGCAGTCAGCATAACACCACGACCAAATTTGGGCTCAGGCGCTATCAAGTTTATTGACGGCATTCCTTTTGAAGGAATTGGATCCGCTGGATTCGATGATAATGATTTACTAATTACCGGCGATGAGTTAGATAATTTCGACCTGATTGGCGGTTCTGGTCATGATGAAATAATAGGTGGCGGTGGAAACGATATCCTGAAAGGTGGCGCCGGGAATGGCATATTGAACGGGGGCGACGGTAATGATGATCTGGATGGGCAGGAAGGAACCGAGAAATTATTTGGTGGTGCCGGTGACGATATTCTACGCGTCGGTAACGGCTATGATCGGTTAAATGGCGGTACCGGCAGTGACACTTTTGGTTTTTATGGCGCAGGCCATTTTGAGATTGCCGATTTCACGGTGGGCCAGGATCGCCTGTTCTTTGATTCATCAATCCTTGGGATCCACAAATTCTCTGAACTGATCACGTTCATAACAAATATTACTGATAATGGCAATAGCGGCTTTACCGCTCATTTTGGACCAACTGCATCCATTGAACTGGTAGGCGTCAATATAAATTCGATTACTACGAATATGATCGTGTTTGATCTGTAAGTGGAGATGTTGCTTGCTTCCAGTTTTTGCTGGAAGCAAGCAACAATCTGCATCAGAACGTCTCTCGAATTCTGTCTATTCTGCCTATTTAGTTTACGATAGTGATAAACCTGTCCCGGTATAAATAACCCTGGACATAATCCGCATTTAATTGCTCTGCGAATAATAAATCATCCTTATTTTCTATACCTTCCAGAACTATTTTCTTCCCTGCGAGATGGGCATAATCAATGATCGATTTGACCAGGCGCAAAAAATCTTCATCCTGTTTTCTGGTAACAACATACCGATCCAGTTTTATAAAATCCACCAGTTGTATGACTGCCGTAGAAATCAGTGATTGTGGATTAAACACATCATCAATGGCCGTTTGAATTTTGTTCCTGGATAAGGAATCAATCATTGCCAAACTCATTCTGGCATCATTAACTTCCGAGTTCTCAATCAGTTCGACAATAATATCGTTCGTTGCGTAGCTACTTAACAGTCCGATAAATGGATTATTCTCTCCTTCAATCCCACAGGCATAGAATGAATCCTGATCCAGGTTAATAAAAATTTTCTTATGATCGGGAGCATTTAACAGTTGTAATTTTTTTTGCTCGTATTCAACCTGAAACAAGCTCAACGGGCTTTTATGCAATGAACCGAAGACGAAATCCGGTGGTATGAGGTTTCTTTTGTTATCATAAAATCTGGCCAGACATTCAAATGCGTAGATCTCCTGATCATTCATGTTTATGATGGGTTGATATTCGACGCCATACCTTTTATTTTCCATTAATTCAATAAGGAGTAACGAAGGCAACATTTTTTAGAGATCCTGAAAGGAGAGCAGCAATGCAAGGAAGAAGAAATGTATTCTGAATCGGACAAATTGTGAGATGCAATTTTTGTAATTTGCAGACGCGGATTCAAATTCAAAGCACAATAATAAGTGCCAATGTTTGTTCAAATCTTACGGCTCGGGAACCAGAAAGCGCCAGGTCGAAATTATGCAGCAATCAGGGAGTACACGAAATCATGGAATCATGTCTTATCCATCCAGGATCCCGCAGCCCCCATAATCCATGGATTACTCAACCATATAAGTTGACATCATGCCAGCACTGATATGATCATTGACATGGCAGTGGTACATCCAGATACCCTGAACATCAGGATGCATGTCCAGCGTTTTGGTAGCGGCCGGCAGTACCTCTGTCACATCCAAACGATTGCCGTTGTGTAACAAGGTTGCACCATGCCAATGCGGCGTATGGAGATCGACCTCAGTACCCATGCCTATAATATACCAGCGCACCCGTTCTCCTTTCTTCATCACATAGCCCTGATTATTGCTGTAAACCAGGCCGTTAATGCCATGCATCAGATTGCTTTCCTGGAAACCTTCATCCTCAGGGTCGCAGGAACCGCTGCAGGCAGCAAGGTTGATATCCTTATATAAACTGGCGTTTTCATCGAATACAGTGAAGAGAGAAATAAATTCACGATCCACATCCGAAGGTGTTCTATCCTCATTCTCAGACCCTCTTCTAGTAATAATGATCGGACCAATCAATCCGGCATTGGTATCGGCAGGCTCATCAATATGGCTATGATATATCCAGGCAATAGAAGAGGGATCATTGGGGCCTGGTCCCGCGCGATCCGGAACATCCCAGATATAAGTATATTCCCCGCCCGGCGCAACAACACCATCCGGTTTATGATTGTCAC
>JBBTCY010000035.1:0-2988 GCA_038043005.1 Pseudomonadota bacterium | reverse complement strand
CCATGCGGGTGGAGAGTTGCCCCGTCATGCCGGCGAGCCGGGCTTTGGGGATTTCATCATAGGGTTGTTCGAAATCCTTGAAGCGGTAATATTCGACATCGTGCCGTCCGTCTGAGCAGAAGCCGTGGATGGCAAATGGATCACCAATTTTATTGATGGCGTTGGCGAGCAATACGGTGGCCTGGCGCGTCAAGTCGAGCACGGAGTAGTCGTGACCGGCGACTCTGTCGTTGGTCGATTCGGATAAATCCAGCAGCACCAGCACCGAGATGTCGCGTACTTTGCGCACTGAACGCATCATGATACGGGGATCTGGCTGCATACCCATGCGCATATCGATCATGGAACGAATCGCAGCATTGATATCGATCTCATCGCCGTCTTCGAGTTTACGGATGCGGCGTGTGCCTTGCGGCTGCATCGCGTCGAGCAGGAATTTCATGCGCGCGATTTCGCGTTTGTACTGGTTGGCGATGTCGTCGATGCATTGCATGTCGCCCAGCTTGGCGCGTTTTTCCTGTACCGTGACCCAATCCGGGCGCTCCAGTTGGATCTGGTAATCCCATTCGGAATAGTGGTACGGTGCCGATACCGGTTCTTTGCCTTCCGATGCATTGTACGAAACACCATTGTCTTCGTACGGGAAGAACTCGGTGCCCATGACCCAGATTTCCTGCGCATCGTCGCCCGCCGTCTCGACATCGACTTCGTTGGCGAATTCCATCACGCTGACGTACTTGCGCACTTGTTTCGGCGCATCGTAACCGGCGGATAGCGATTTATTGAAATCAAATTCCTCGAATTCCCAGAAATAGCGGTTATCGTCGCGGTACGGTGCAGTGAGCACATCGGTGCGGATACTGAATGGGATATTTTTGTCGCGGAAACTATCCGCCAGTTGCACGCCGATGTCCCACGAGGTTCGGTGGCTGTGCAGCTTATCGTGCGCGGCCTTGAACAATTTGCAGCCCTCGACGATCCACGGGTCTTTATCCTTGTAATCCGGATCGAGCAAGGCGCGCGCCAGGCGATTCAAATAATCGCCCATGCTGACAGTCATGTCCGGTGTGGCGTTATGCAGCGCTGACCAAGTTTTGCGTAAGCCCGGAAAACGGCGGATCGACAATTCTTCGACGCGCGCGTCCTCGATCACCGCAATCACCGCCATTTGCATCGGATTCAACCCTTCCGCAGAAATCGGTTCTCTGGTTTCCACCAGATGCGCAGCGGCATGCGCGGCAGCAGCACGATACACTTCGGTGGCAGAGACATCGCCAAAACTGTCGTAAGCATCGGGCAGGTGAATGAAGTAGTTTTCGATGAATGGCTTGTAACCTTCTCGCGTTTCAAAGTCGCCGGAAGTCGGCTTCATAAAAAAATCCCGCCCCCACAGTGCGCGCAAATACATGTTGATACGGCGTTGCACATCAACAAACAGCGTACCTTTGCGTTCTTTCTGGAGAACGGCGAGCGACTCTTTCGACTCTAGCCCAAAATATTTGATTTGCTCTTCATAATCGGTGCGATGCGCGTGCGCACCCCACATCGCCCAGCGGCGCAGGCCGCCCAGCGTCAATTGCCCGAACAGGATATCCAGTTTGCTCAGCATCGGACGGATGCCGCGCGGCGCTTGCGCAATCAGGTTATTTAAGAATTGCAGGTAGTTCTGGAACAACTGCGCATCACCCAGCCGCTTGGCGGCGGTGGGAGATGTCGCCAGCACCAGTTCTATGACTGATCCTGACGTTCTGGATGCGAGTGACAATACGGAGGTTGCCAGATCGCCAATGATATCTTCACCAATTTCCTTGGCGACCAGTGGAATTTCATCGATCCAGCAATCGACCACGCTGCGCCCGCGCCCCAATCCGCGAATGGCAGAAGCGCCTTTCAGGTAATTATCCAAGCCGCGCGGCGAAAAGATTTTTACCGCTTCCGGCCAGGCATGGTGAAGTAGCTCAATCGACTCCGGCTCCAGATCCTCGAGCAATTCTTTGTAATCGTCCAGATTGATACTCATGGAAGCACCTGTTTATGTTTCAGAACAATCGATATTTTTTGGGATAATACTTAATTGAAGAACGTACTGACCGCCGCATCCAGCGCATCGCGCATATCGGGATCGTCGGTAATCGGACGCACCAGCGCAACACGACACGCAGCATGTGCGTCGACTTTCTTGGCGATCAGACTGCCTGCGTAAATCAGCATGCGCGTTGAAATGCCTTCATCCAGACCATGCCCTTTCAGATTCCGTGCACGTTCCGCGATGGATACCAGTTTCTCCGCGATGCCGGTTGCAACGCCGGATTCATGCGCGACGATTTCGCTTTCGATGTCATGGCTCGGATAATTGAAATCCAATGCGCCGAAACGTTGTTTGGTCGATTGCTTCAAATCCTTCATCAAGCTTTGATAGCCGGGGTTGTAAGAAATGACAATCTGGAAATCCGCGTGCGCTTGAATCAATTCGCCTTTTTTCTCCAATGGCAGCACACGGCGGTTATCGGTCAGCGGGTGAATAACGACGGTAGTATCCTGGCGCGCTTCCACCACTTCGTCCAGATAGCAAATCGCGCCATAGCGAGCGGCAACGGCTAACGGGCCATCCTGCCAACGCGTGCCGCTGGCGTCCAATAGAAAACGTCCAACCAGGTCGGAGGCTGTCATGTCTTCGTTACATGCGACAGTAATCAGCGGTTTTTTCAGCTTCCACGCCATGTACTCGACGAAACGGGTTTTACCACACCCCGTAGGGCCCTTCAGCATCATCGGCATACGTACCGAATAGGCAGCTTCATATAATTCCACTTCATCCGCTACGGGATGGTAATAAGGTTCTTTTTTGATACGATACTGGTCGATGATGTTGCTCATGACAAATTCTCCTGTAATCGCTGTCTTTAGATCGAAAAATCAGATTAATCAAGCAATAAATTCCGGTCAAAAAAAACCCCCAACCCTGTAACAGGTGAAGGGGGTTTCAGG
>JBBTCY010000034.1:2516-10139 GCA_038043005.1 Pseudomonadota bacterium | reverse complement strand
CCATATCAACCTGTCGTGCTATCAGTCGCTCATCTATTCCTTCATATCGCCCGCAGAGCAGAATCAATCCCGGGAAAGTGCCGAGCTGAGTCACTAAGCTATGATCAAGCCGCTTGCCCTGGGGAGACAGGTAAATAACTGCTGATTCTATACCCAATGCCGCTTGCCTGGCTCTTGCTTGGGTAATGGCATCATCTAATGGTTGTGCCATCATGACCATTCCGGGCCCGCCCCCGTAAGGGCTATCATCTACAGTTCGATAGTTATCCTTGGTAAAGTCGCGTGGATTCCAGGTACTGAGGTGAAAAATAGAATTTCTATTTGCCTTTCCGGTGATGCCGTATTGTGTTATGGCATCAAACATTTCCGGAAACAATGTGATCACATCACATTCAAAAGGCATTGTTCATGACCTCAATAATCAGTTCCCCAATCGACTATTATGCGGGAAAGCTTTAAATCTGTTTTTATAATGACCTGTTCAATAAAAGGAATAAGTGTTTCCGGTTTGTCCTGGTCGGCATGCTGCACCCGTAAAACATCATTTGCACCGGTTTCAAACAACCCGATGACCTTGCCGAGATTCTCGTCTTTCAAATTAAATACATCACTGCCAATCAGATCAGACCAGTAATATCCATTCATTCCATTCTCAGGTAGATCCGGCAGCTGATCACGCGGAATGGCAATTTGCATTCCTTTCATTTGCAAAGCCTGCGTGCGATCGTTACATTTCTCTGACTTGACGTTTAATGTATTGCCATTGATACGACCGGAAACGATTTCTATTTCCTGCCACTCACCATTTTCTTTGCCAAACCACCATGATGAATAATCCAGCAAGCTATCAATATATTCAGTATAGGGTTGTATTTTTAGCCAGCCGAGGACACCAAAAGGACCTACGACGTGGCCCATGACAACCATGGTTGTATCCGGCTTAGCTATTTGTCGAAGCTTCCTTGCCGGAAGTATATTGTTTTACCAGTCGGGTTGCTGTCGGAGATAATTGCGCTCCTTTGGACTGCCAGTAGCTGATCCGATCCAGTTGCACACGCAGAGATTCTTCGCCACCGGTTGCTCTGGGGTTATAAAAACCGATCCGCTCAATGAAGCGACCATCCCGTGCATTGCGCGAATCTGCTACAACCATGTTAAAGAAAGGACGTTTTTTGGCGCCGCCTCTTGCCAGTCTGATAATAACCATATTTCTGTCTATGCCTATACAAAAAGTCTAAATTCGATGAACCCTTAATTTTACAGTAAAATTTATATTTATGACAATAAATATTCAATAGGCGAATGCAATGAGCAAGCTGCGCCTGTTTATGCGGATAGTTGCCAGCTGAATTGATAGGATCTGGTTGTGTGATAATGTTGCCTGAAATTGCCCATAATATTGGAAGTATATAGTGAAACCTGTTCAATCCTCTGCTGAGTTCTCCAGAGATTTTATCCTTAATGAATCGAATCGATGCGTTTCCTGTGGACTTTGTGTACCACACTGTCCGACTTATCGTCTGCTGAAAACGGAAGCGGATTCCCCGCGCGGACGTATCAATCTGATGAATGGTGTAGCCAGTGGACGTATTCCTTTGACTGAGCGATTTGCCCAGCATATGGATCGGTGTTTGACTTGCCGGGCATGTGAATCGGTGTGTCCCAATAATGTTGCGTATGGGCGTCTGATCGACGAAGCGCGCACTATGGTTGCCGCATCGGAATTGAGTCAATCCAGGCAGGCAGTGGCAAGCTGGAGATTGAAAGTATGGGTTATGCTGGAGGAGGTGTTTATTGCTCAGCCGGTGCGTCTGGATCGTGTGCGCTGGTTGTTTCGCGCGCTGCAGAAAAATCGTCTGATGCGTTGGTTAAGCAAGACAGATTTTTTTGAGCGCAATGAACTGGTTAAGTTTATAACACGGCTTCCATTGATCGGATTTCCTTATCCAGCGATGGCTGATCAGGATAACTCAGATGATGCGAAGTGGAAGGAAATTTATCCGGCTAAAGGGAAGAAGAAGCGGGGTGATGTCGGATTATTTCTGGGGTGTGTGGCAAGGATAACGGATGTGGCCACATTAAATGCAGGCATCCATATATTAAATCACCTGGGCTACACCGTCCATGCGCCATCAACGCAAACATGTTGCGGCGCATTGTACCAGCATGGCGGGCAACAGAAAATTGCGGCAGAACTGGCGCAGAAAAATAACCGTGCATTCAGTAAACTGGGTGTGAGCGCAATTATCAGCACCGCATCAGGCTGTGGTGTGCAATTAGTCGAATCTGGGGTTGGCGGGTGTAATCTGGACAAGGATTGGCAAGTATTGTCAACTGTGACCGATATCAGTAAATTTTTAGTGACCGCAGAAGGATGGGAGGATGTGGAGATTTTGCCACTGACGTGTAAAGTGGCGGTACATGACCCCTGTAGTCTGCGCAATGTGCTGGGTGACCAGGCTTATGTCTATGAACTGATTTCACGTATTCCGGGCGTGCAGGTTGTACCCTTGCCTGGCAATGATCAGTGCTGCGGCGCTGCCGGAATTTATTTTATTGATCAGCCTGAGCTTGCAGGTATGCTGCGAGCTGACAAGATAACCGCGCTCAAGGAAAGTGCAGCACATTATCTGGTTACCTCAAACGTAGGTTGCTCAATGTATCTGGCCGCTGGAGTGAATGAAATGAGAATCTCCGTGGAGGTATTGCATCCAGTTACCTTGCTGGCAAGGCAAATGGGTTTATAATGGCGATTAATCCTATTAGGATACTGCCCGCGCAGTAAATGACCATGATCAATGTAGACAAGCTTATTATCGGTTTTGATAGTGCATTACGCACGTTACTGACTCCAGCCCAGACATTGCGCCCGGTTCCGGGCAGCGATTTGCCGGATGTCGAACTGACAGATACAGAAAAGCAGCGATCCGGTGCCCTGATGCGCGTGAATCATGTGGGTGAAGTGTGTGCGCAAGCCTTGTATCAAGGGCAGGGATTAACAGCTCGTAACGAGGCCGTGCAGCAGACATTGATGCAGGCTGCGCGTGAAGAAACAGAACATCTGGCCTGGACAGAGCGTCGTATTGCCGAATTGGGCGGACGTAAGAGTTTGCTGAACCCATTGTGGTATGGCGGATCTTTTGCAATCGGCGTATTGGCCGGCATGCTGGGGGATAAATGGAACCTGGGTTTCCTTGCTGAAACGGAGCAGCAGGTGGGGGCGCACCTGGCGAGTCATTTGCTGAAACTGCCGAATAATGATGAAAAGAGTCGCGCCATCGTTACGCAGATGAAGCTTGATGAAGCCTGTCATGCAACAATGGCATTGTCTCACGGAGGTGCTGAGTTGCCGATGCCGGTCAAATTCACCATGAAACTTGGATCCAAGGTGATGACCCGGACAGCGTACTGGATCTGATTTCTATTGCCTATCAGTCATGACCTGACATGAGAAATATTAATCTGACACATCATTTTCTAATTGCGATGCCTGCATTGGCAGATTCCGTTTTCTCCAAGACATTGACTTATATTTGCGAACACACGGAACAGGGTGCACTGGGTCTGGTGATTAATCGTCCTACGGATCTCACTCTGGTCAATCTTTTTAAGCAGTTGGGTATTCCACAGTCGGATTCACTGGTGGAAACGACCCCTGTGCTTTTTGGCGGACCTGTGCAGTTGGAGTGCGGGTTTGTATTGCATCATCCGGTGGGTAAATGGCAATCCACGCTGGTTGTGAATAAGGAAGTCGGTCTGACGACATCAATCGATATCCTGAAAGCCATTGCAAATGCAGATGGCCCTGATCAGGCGCTGATCGCAATGGGTTATGCAGGCTGGGCAGCCGGTCAGATTGAATATGAGTTAACACAAAATTCCTGGCTGACGGTACCGGCTTCATCGGATGTGATATTTAACCTTCCATCTGAAGAACGATTGCCTGCTGCGCTGCGACTGCTGGGTGTCGATTACGCGAATTTGTCGAATGAAATCGGACACGCCTGATACCGGTCGATTATTTTCTGATGACGAATAATCCTGTCAAGGCGGACACCGAAGAAATGCCACCGGAATGGCAATCACCCGAGCAATTTCCTGATGGAACAGTCCTGGCGTTTGACTTCGGGAAAAAACGCATTGGTGTGGCGGTTGGTAACAGTACATTAGGGTTGGCGCATCCACTCGTTACAATCAATGGGGAAGTGGCCGATCACCGTTTTGCGACCATTGCGCAACTGATTGAAACCTGGCAGCCGGTTCTTTTCGTAGTGGGATTGCCTCGGCATGAGGATGGAACAGCGCATGAACTTACACATTTATGCGAGCGTTTTGCACGGCGTTTAGCAGGACGTTTTAAAATTCAGGTAACATTAAAAGACGAGCGTTATACTTCTCAAACCGCCAGTATGGCATTGCGCGAAGCCGGGGTTGTGGGGAAAAGACAGAAATCAGTGCTGGATCAGATCGCGGCACAACAGATACTTCAATCATTTTTCGATGAACAGCATGCAATTACCGGACGCAGAAGTATTATTTAGTCAGTTGGTTAAAAAAATAAAATCCGATCTTAACAAGGATTGGGCACTCGTCGGTATCCATACCGGGGGAGTGTGGCTGGCTGAGCGATTGCATCAGGAACTGGGCATTACGCAACCACTGGGCATGCTCGATGTATCCTTTTATCGCGATGATTTCGACAGGATTGGCCTGCATTCACAAGTTAAACCCTCCGATATTCCGTTCGCAGTGGAAGGCATGCATATTCTGCTGGTGGATGATGTGCTGTACACGGGGCGTACAATCCGGGCGGCAATCAATGAGTTATTTGATTATGGCCGTCCGGCCTCGATCAGCCTGGCGACCTTGATTGATCGTGGCGACAGGGAATTACCGATTGCTGCGCAATATATCGGTACGGAACTGAAATTGCCGACCGATAAGATGCTGGAACTGAAGCGGGGAGATGATGGAAGGTTAAGTCTGAATCTGTACGATAAGAGCCTGCCGGAATGATCAATAGAAATCCACAACTGGATGAAGACGGTGTTTTGCAGCATTTGCTGACAACCGAGGGGTTGCCGGCGTCTATTTTGCTGCAGATACTCGATACGGCAGAATCATTCGTGGGTGTCACGGATCGGGATGTAAAGAAAATTCCACTATTACGTGGAAAATCGATATTCAATCTGTTTTTTGAACCCAGCACACGTACCCGCACAACGTTTGAAATCGCTGCAAAACGGCTGTCAGCCGATGTAATCAACCTCAATATTGCCGTATCAGCGCAATCCAAGGGGGAAACGCTGCTTGATACCGTTAACAATCTTTCCGCCATGAATGCCGATATGTTTATTGTGCGGCACGCGCAAAGCGGCGCGGCTCATCTGATTGCGAATCATGTTCGACCGGATATTCATGTGATTAATGCCGGTGATGGGCGGCATGCGCATCCAACGCAGGCACTGCTGGATATGTTCACGATTCGCCGTTACAAGCAGTATTTTCATAATCTACGGGTTGCCATCATCGGCGACATTCTGCACTCCAGGGTGGCGCGATCTCAAATTCATGCCCTGACAACACTGGGCGTACCGGAAGTTCGTGTCATCGCCCCGAAGACTTTGCTGCCAAAAATGGTGGAGCGTCTGGGCGTGCATGTTTATCATGACATGGCGAGTGGATTGAAGGATGTCGATGTGTTAATGATGCTGCGGCTACAGAATGAACGGATGCAGAGCGCAAATCTTCCCAGTTCGGAAGAGTATTTCAAATATTACGGACTGACGGCAGAAAAATTACTGCTCGCGCGGCCTGATGCGATTGTAATGCATCCAGGCCCCATGAATCGCGGTGTTGAGATTGATTCTGCCGTTGCGGATGGCAAACAGTCCGTGATTCTGCCGCAAGTGACTTTTGGTATTGCAGTGCGTATGGCCGTAATGTCAATCCTCGCGGGTAATCAAGTGTCATGAGAATGCATATTAAAAATGGGCGGCTGATTGATCCGGTCAATCGTATCGATGCGATTCAGGATATTTTTATCGAAAAAGGGAAAATTGTTGCAATCGGTGTAGCGCCGGTTGGTTTTCAGGCCAATCATGTGATTGATGCCAGTGCATTGATTGTATGTCCGGGTCTGGTCGATCTGTCAGTACGTCTGCGTGAGCCAGGGCTTGAATACAAGGCAACGCTTGAGTCGGAAATGGGAGCAGCAGTAGCGGGTGGTGTAACCAGTTTTGCATGTCCTCCCGACACGGACCCGCCATTAGACGAACCTGGTTTGGTCGAGATGTTGAAACATCGGGCTAAAAATCTTAACCAGGCGCATGTTTATCCCATCGGTGCACTCACGCAAGGTTTGCGCGGTGAGCGCCTGACGGAAATGGCTGAACTGTATGACGCCGGGTGCATTGTTTTTGGTCAGCCGGATGGCTTGCTACCTAACTTAAGAGTGTTAATGCAGGCGATGAAGTATGCCTCGACATTTGGTTTCAGTGTGTGGTTGCGTCCGCAGGAAATCAGCTTGACCAACGATGGCGTGGCGCATGATGGCGAGGTGGCAACCCGACTGGGTTTGCCGACCGTTCCCGTCTGTGCGGAAACAATCGCATTATCCAACATTATCTTATTAGCCAAGGAGGCGGGTGTCAGAGTGCACCTGTGCCGGATATCCAGTGCCGAAGGTGTTGCCATGATCCGTGCGGCCAAGCAGCAGGGCTTGCCGATCACCTGTGATGTGACAATCAATCACATTCATTTGTCGGACATGGATATTGGTTTTTTTGATTCAAATTGCCATCTCATGCCGCCACTGCGAAGCTCTAGTGATCGGGATGCGTTGCGCAGCGCCCTGCTGGATGGCACTATTGATGCCGTATGTTCGGATCATGCGCCTGTTGATGAAGATGCCAAATTACTGCCATTTGGTCAATCGGAAGTGGGTGCAACCGGTGTGGAGCTATTGCTTCCTTTAACGCTCAAGTGGGGTATGGAAATGAATCTTCCATTGAGTCAGACGCTGGCGAAGATTACATCGGATGCGGCGCGGATACTCAGTATTGACGCAGGGCATTTGTCGGTGGGCAGCGCCGCGGATATCTGTATTTTCGATCCTGAGCATTACTGGAAAGTGACGCCTTCAGCGATTCTAAGCCAAGGTAAAAATACGCCTTTTCTCGGTATGGAACTGCCGGGCGGGATCAAATACACCCTGGTTAATGGTCATATCGTTTATGAGCATTGAATCTCGATAATTGTACCCTGCGTTGCGATTATCTTCCCATTCGGATTTAGATTATTTGGAGAACCATGTCAAACCCACTACTTGATTTTTCTGGATTACCACGTTTTGCAGACATCCGGAATGAGCACATTACACCAGCCGTTGAAACATTGCTGAAAGAGAACAAAGCGGTCGTTCAACGCGCACGCGAAGACAGTAATCCACCGACCTGGCGAACCTTTGTGCAGTCCATGATCGATGCAAACGAGCGACTATCAAGAGCTTGGGGGCAGGTATCGCATTTGAATGCCGTGATGAACAGCCCACAGTTGCGGGAAGCCTATAATGCGAACTTGCCATTAATTACGCAATTTTATGCGGAATTATCACAAGACCAG
>JBBTCY010000034.1:0-2416 GCA_038043005.1 Pseudomonadota bacterium | reverse complement strand
TCTTACCTGCCGGTCTTGCAATATGCGGATAATCGAAGTTTGCGTGAGGAAATGTATCGTGCCTATGCGACGCGGGCCAGTGAGCTTGACGGTCAGACAGAGTTGGCGAAGTGGGATAATATGCCGCTGATTGAAAAAATACTGGCATTGCGCCAGGAAGCTGCAAAGATGCTGGAGTATGAAAACTATGCGGAAGTATCTCTGGCAACCAAAATGGCAACATCACCGCAGCAGGTGCTGGATTTTCTTGGGAAGCTGGCGGCTAAGGCCAGGATTTATGCCGAACATGATTTACAGGCACTCCAGGATTTTGCTGCTGAAAAACTGAAGCTGAATAAACTGGAAGCATGGGATCTGGCATATGTCAGTGAGAAATTGCGGGAAGAACGGTATGCTTTCTCCGATCAGGAAGTGAAACAGTACTTTCCAGAGGATAAAGTATTGCCCGGCATGTTTAAGCTGGTTGAGAAGCTATATGGCATTTCTATCGCACCTGTAAGCGCTTCACGAAATATTCAGTGCTGGCATCCTGATGTAAAATTTTTCGACATTAACGATGCAGATGGTCAGTTGATTGGCCAGTTTTACCTGGATCTGTATGCCCGATCGACAAAGCGGGGCGGGGCATGGATGGATGACGCCATCACGCGCCGGCGGCTGGAAGGCGACCAGACGAGCGGGCACACCTTGCAAATCCCGGTTGCTTACCTCACCTGTAATTTCTCTGCGCCGGTCACTGTTGATAATCAGCCCCGCCCGGCTTTATTTACCCATAATGAAGTAATTGTTCTATTCCATGAGTTTGGCCACGGCTTGCATCACCTCCTGACTCAGGTGGAAGATTTAGGGGTGTCGGGTATTAATGGCGTTGAATGGGATGCGGTCGAGTTACCCAGCCAGTTTATGGAAAACTTCTGCTGGGAATGGGATGTTATGACCGGTATGACGCGCCATATCGAGACGGGTGAATCATTGCCCAGAGCGTTGTTTGACAAAATGCTGTCTGCCAAAAATTTCCAGAGCGGACTGCAAATGCTGCGGCAAATTGAATTTGCTTTGTTCGACATGCGACTGCACGCTGATTTTAATCCCAGTGGCAATCAGACAGTCTTGCAATTGCTTGATGAAATTCGCAAGGCAGTGGCTGTCATTGTTCCCCCGGATTTTAACCGCTTCCCGAACAGCTTCGCGCATATTTTCGCAGGGGGTTATGCTGCGGGTTATTACAGCTATAAATGGGCTGAAGTCCTGTCAGCAGACGCCTACAGCATGTTTGAAGAAACGGCTGCGGATGGCGTCGTCAATGCAGCAACAGGCTCGCGTTTTCTGGAAGAAATCCTGGCAAAAGGAGGCAGTCGCTCGGCTTTGGAGTCTTTTATTGCATTCCGTGGCCGTGAACCTGAGCTGGATGCGTTATTGCGTCATAATGGAATGGCTGTAACTAGTTGATTGTATTGTTGTGCTCATTCTGAATGTCGGGTATTTTTACATTAATCGAATTGTAAAGTGATATTATAATATTCATTTGATATTAATCAATGAGATATGATTTTGGCATGAATTGTGCTTTAAAATAAATGTGGAAGATTACTATATTAACAATCCTATAATTCGAGCATCTTTCTTATATAACTTACAGCTCATCGAGGAAAAAATGAAACCTTTAAAATCTTATTTAATACCAAGTTTGTTTGCTATTGCAACAGCAATTCCGATGGGAGCTGCGGCAACTGCTATCACCTTTACGAGCTCAGGGACAGGGCCAGGGAGTGTTCCAGTTAGCGCATCGGCTATTTTTGATATTACTGGTAATATTTTAACTGTTACCTTGAGTAATACATCGCCTTCTAATGGGGGGCAGGATGTACCGGGCAGCACTCTGAGCGGTCTATACTGGGATTTCACGGGAAATCCAACTTTGACCCCAGTTTCGGCTACAGTAGCATCAGGTTCGTCCATCGTGGGTGATACTTGTAATCTAGTCAGTTGTGTTGGCGTCACGGATGTTGGTGGCGAGTTTGGTTATGCGGGGGGGGGGGTACGACTCCTGTGGGAGCTGACAGGGGGATTTCAAGCTCGGGTTACTTGACGAGCGGTTTAGCAGGTGATGTCGGAAATTTTAACAATGGTCTTGCCGGCACCAATCTGGACGATCCAGGATCCCTCGATGGCATTAATTTTGGCCTTATCTCAGCTGCAACTGGCTTTAATCCCAATGAAGGTTTGGCAAGTGTTCCTCTTATTCAAGATTCGGTAGTATTTGTTCTGAGCGGGGTGAACGGTTTGTCGATATTTGATATTTCGCATGTCAGTTTTCAATATGGTACAAGCTTGACGGAGCTTAATGTTCCGGGCGATCCTAAATTTCCTCCAGGTGGTCGTATTCCAGAACCTACTACATTGATTTTGCTTGGTA
>JBBTCY010000033.1:0-16652 GCA_038043005.1 Pseudomonadota bacterium | reverse complement strand
GAAAATTCCAGTTCATCGATGGAATGAAAGCGCCCAAAGCTGCGATAGAGATCCAGCAACTGATCCAGCTTTTCATCGCTGACGGCTTGTCTAGCTTCCGGTGCCAGATGTGTCAGCAGCGCTTGCTTCTGCCAGGTGGAGATTTCGGCCAGGATTCGTATCACAGCAGGTTCTGCGCTTTTACTATAATGATCTTTCTGCCGATCGGTATGAAAATAGAGCATCATTACCAGTGTCATGAGGATAATGATGATGGCGCGTAATGTTTGAATTTGCATAATTTGTAATAAACAATTGGGTATGGGTAATCTAAAAACTGTCTTCTTCCCACAGGTCGCCGACTAAACCATTCTTCGGCAGCGCAATGCCAAAATGTTGATACGTGGCAGCGGTTGCCATGCGCCCGCGGGGGGTTCGTTTCAGGAATCCCTGTTGAATCAGATAGGGTTCCAGCACATCTTCGATGGTATCGCGTTCTTCGCTGATCGCCGCCGCAAGATTATCAACGCCGACCGGGCCACCACCGAATTTCTCCAATACGGCCAGCAAGAGTTTTCTGTCCATGATATCCAGGCCGATTGCATCGACATCCAACATCTTCAGGGCTGCGTCGGCGACTGGGTGCGTGACATGTCCATCCGCCTTAACCTCGGCAAAGTCGCGCACACGGCGCAACAAACGATTGACGATCCGCGGTGTGCCGCGTGAACGGCGTGCAATTTCAAATGCGCCATCCGGTGATATTTTTACATTCAATAGCCCTGCAGAACGGGTAACAATTTTGCTGAGTTCTTCCGGGGTATAAAATTCCAGACGGGACACGATACCAAAGCGGTCACGCAGCGGATTGGTGAGCATGCCGGCACGGGTTGTGGCGCCTACCAGCGTGAAAGGTGGCAAATCCAGCTTGACAGAGCGGGCGGCGGGTCCTTCACCGATCATGATGTCGAGCTGGTAATCTTCCAGTGCGGGATAAAGAATCTCTTCCACCACGGGGGAAAGACGGTGGATCTCATCGATAAACAAAACATCGTTTGCTTCAAGATTGGTCAGCAAAGCAGCCAGATCGCCGGGACGTTCCAGCACCGGACCGGATGTCTGGCGCAGGTTAACGCCCATTTCTCTGGCAATGATATGCGCCAGTGTCGTCTTGCCCAAACCCGGCGGGCCGAATAACAGGACATGATCTAACGCTTCAGAGCGCCGTCTGGCTGCTTCAATGAATATCTGGAGTTGCCCACGGATCTTTTCCTGACCGACATATTCTTCCAGTTGCTTGGGACGCAGCGCGCGCTCCAGAATTTCTTCCTGGGATGATGCCGGTGCGGCCGTAATGAGTCGATCTATCTCAATCATTCCATAATTGCTCAGGTTGTATGCTCATTACTTTTCTTTGGACAGTAATTGCAGCGCCTGACGGATACCGTCCGATACGGTTGCATCAGCCGCTATCTGTTTGATTGCCCAATTCGCCTCCCCATCATTATATCCCAATGAAAACAATGCATTGAGTATATCACTGTCGTTATTGGGCGTTGCGGTAACCTGGCCGATCTTAATCGAGGTGGCATCCAGTTTATCGCGTAATTCCAGCAATAAACGTTCCGCTGTTTTTTTCCCAATTCCGGGAATCTTGACGAGGCGGGCACTGTCCTGCGTACTGACAGCATGGTACAAATCCGACACACTCAAGCCTGATAACAGTGCCAATGCAGTTCTTGCACCCACGCCAGAAATCTTTACCAGCTGACGAAAAGCCTGACGCTCGGATTCCGTTGCAAAACCAAACAGCAGGTGCATGTCTTCACGGATAACAAGATGTGTATATAGTGTGGTTTGCGCGCCAATTGCCGGCAGGTCATAAAAAGTGCTCATCGGTACATCTATTTCATAACCGATGCCATACACATCCAGCAGTACATGCGGAGGTTGTTTTTCCAGCAATACGCCGCTTAATCGTCCAATCACACCAATCGCCCTCGTTTCATTCGATACCCCGCTGTTGAAATCCTGCCTAAACCAAGTCCGCCATGCGCATGGCAGATGGCACAAGCCAGGGCATCCGCGGCATCTGCACTGGGGCTGCTGACCAGATTCAACAATCGCAATACCATCGCCTGCACTTGATCTTTCTTGGCGTGGCCAGTGCCAACGACCGCCTGTTTTACTTGTAGTGCCGTATATTCTGCAACCACCAGATTATTCAGGACTGCTGCACAAATGGCCGCACCGCGCGCCTGACCCAGCAATAATGTTGATTTTGGATTGATGTTGACAAAAACCTGCTCAATAGCGACTTGGTCGGGATGATATTGCATGATGATTTCATTCAAGTTGTCCAGAATCAACTTGAGGCGGGACGGTAACTCGCCTGTAGCGGTTTTAATGCAGCCACTGCTGACATAGACTAACTTTCCCGCATTCTTATCAATGATGCCAAAACCCGTAATACGCAGACCTGGATCTATACCAAGGATACGGATTCTGTCACCTATCCCTGTAATTTTTATTCATCCGTTACTGCGGTAGTATAGACATCCTGCACATCATCCAGATTCTCCAGCGCATCCAGCAATTTCTGCATTTTGACCGTATCATCGCCCGTCAGCGCCGTCTCAGTGGATGGTTTCATGGTTACTTCCGACAGTTCAGCTTTAAAACCTGCTTTGTCCAATGCTTCCTTGACCGCAATAAATTCATAGGGCGCTGTAATGACTTCGATACTTCCATCATCATGGCTGATTACATCTTCAGCACCACTTTCCAGTGCCGCATCCATTAATTTATCTTCATTGGTGCCTGGCGCAAAAAGCAACTGGCCGCAGTGTTTAAACAGAAAACTGACTGAGCCGTCAGTGCCCAGGTTTCCCCCGTATTTGGTAAATGCATGCCGTACATCAGCCACCGTCCGCACCCGGTTATCGGTCATGCAATCCACCATGACCGCAGCGCCACCGATTCCGTACCCTTCGTAGCGAATTTCTTCGTAATTCACACCTTCCAGTTCACCACTGCCGCGTTTGATGGCACGTTCAACATTATCTTTCGGCATATTCTGGTCGTATGCCTTGTCGACAGCCAGACGCAAACGTGGATTACTGGTGAGATCCGCTCCACCCATGCGGGAGGCAACGGTTATTTCCTTGATCAGTCGCGTGAAGATCTTCCCGCGCTTGGCATCCTGCGCAGCTTTCTTATGCTTAATATTTGCCCATTTACTATGTCCAGCCATTTATCAATATCCTTTTCTAAAGTGACTTTATATTACCACTCCGAATCATACGGATAAAGCATCATGCGCTTGCCTGGTAAAAACTGCGCTTTATATATCCTGACAAACTATCAACATCACTTCGTATACCCCATGATGCGGGAAACAGGCAACGATAGCTACTCGACAGTCACGGCTTTCGCCAGGTTGCGTGGCTTATCCACATCGGTACCTTTCTGCAGTGCGACATGGTAAGCCAGTAGTTGCAACGGAATCGTGTGCAAGATCGGACTTAGCACACCCGCATATTCCGCCAACCGGATCACATGCAGGTTTTCACTCGGCTGTATCTGGGAATCCGCATCGGCAAAAACGTAAAGCTCACCTCCGCGTGCATGTACTTCCTGCAGATTCGACTTGAGCTTGCCCAGCAATTGATCATTTGGAGCAATGGCAACAACCGGCATTTCATCATCCACCAACGCCAGCGGACCGTGCTTCAATTCGCCGGCTGCATAGGCTTCCGCATGAATATATGAAACTTCCTTAAGTTTAAGTGCCCCTTCCATGGCGATTGGATAATGAACGCCACGTCCCAGAAACAGTGCATGCCGTTTCTGCGCAAAACGCTCGGCCCATACATATACCTCTGCCTCAACCTGCAATGCAGCCTGTAATGCGCGCGGTAAATGCCGCAATGCTGCAATCATTTTCTGTTCATCATCCCTGGATAATTTTTGGTGTATCTTGGCCAATGTCACTGTTAGCAATAAAAGTGACGCCAACTGGGTTGTGAATGCTTTTGTTGAAGCGACGCCAATTTCAGGCCCGGCACGGGTCAGAAAACGCAGATCAGTTTGCCGTATCAATGCGCTCTCAGCCACATTGCAAATGGCAAGGCTGTGCTGATGACCCAATTTCTTTGCGTAACCCAGTGCCGCCAAAGTATCGGCGGTTTCACCAGATTGAGAGATAGCAATTACTAAAGTAGCCGGATCAGCAATCGGATCACGATAGCGATACTCGCTGGCAATCTCCACATTACAGGGTAAGCCGGCCACCGTTTCAATCCAATAACGAGCCACTAAACCGGCGTGGTAGCTTGTTCCACAGGCCAGGATCAGAACACCGTTGGTTTTAGAAAATATCTTCTCCGCCTCGCTACCAAATAAACCCGGTGAAATGGAATTTGCGTTAAATACCATTTCCAACGTATTGGCTACCGCACTGGGCTGCTCGAATATTTCCTTCTGCATGAAATGTGCATAAGGACCCATTTCTATGGCTGCACTCGATAAATCGCTTTCGTGGACAGGGCGGTTAACTTCATCTCCCAATTCGCTGTTAATACAATTAACAATCCGATATCCATCACTCTGGAGTTCAGCGACATCACCTTCTTCCAGATAAATCATGCTGCGGGTTGCCTTTAACAGCGCAGAAGCATCCGATGCGGCATACGTGCCGTGCTTGCCTAATCCCAATAGTAAAGGAGCGCCATTTCGTGCCACAACAATTCGATCAGGCCGCGCTTCTTCCATGACCGCGATTGCATAAGCGCCTTGCAACTCAGCAATCGACATGCAAACTGCTTTTAAGAGATCGGCTGTTTTCTTCAGATTAGAAGAAATAAGATGGGCAATAACTTCTGTGTCCGTATCGGAAACAAACTCAAATCCTTCTGACTGTAATCGTTTGCGCATTACTTCATGATTTTCGATAATGCCATTATGCACAATCGCTATTTTGGAATCCGTTCCCGAGAAATGCGGATGGGCATTCCGGACAGACGGTGCCCCGTGCGTTGCCCAACGCGTATGCGCGATACCAGCGAAACCATGTGTTTGTTCTTCTGCCGCAAGTTTCTGCAACTCTGCTACGCGACCGGTCGTTCGCAGCCTCTGCAATCCATTATTAGTTACCACGAGTCCGGCAGAATCATATCCCCTGTACTCCAGACATAGCAGCCCTTCCAACAAGACCGGAACAACATTACTACTGGCTACTGCACCGACTATTCCACACATAGCAAATTTTCCTTGTTACAAAATTCTATGAGAAAAGATATTACAGCAGTGATAATACTAATTTAAGGCTTTGATTTTAATGGACGTTTCCATCCAGACACACTGACCTGCTTAGACCTGGATAACGTAAGCGTTTCCGCCGGCGTATCCCGGGTAATGGTTGAGCCCGCACCAATTGTAGACCCTTTTGCAATTCTAACGGGTGCGATCAGTTGTGTATCCGACCCGATAAATACATTATCCTCAATAATTGTCTGATACTTATTCGCGCCATCATAATTACAAGTTATGGCGCCTGCACCGATATTGACATTCTCGCCGACAACTGAGTCTCCGATATAGCTTAAGTGACTGGCTTTACTGCCGGCGGCAATTTGACTATTTTTAACTTCGACAAAATTACCGATATGTACTTTGTCGGATAATGTCGTACCCGGACGTACTCTGGCAAAAGGCCCAATCTTGCAGTTTGTACCAATCTCTGATTCTTCAATATGGCTATATGGAAAAATAACAGTTTCCGCTGAAATAATAACATTCCTCAATAGACAATGCGCCTTGACCTTAACATGATGACCAAGCCTCACTGTTCCTTCAAAAATACAGTTGATATCTATCTCTACATCAGATCCACATATCAAGTCCCCACGAATATCAATGCGAGCTGGATCAGCCAGGCTAACGCCAGCATCCAGCAGCTTATTGGCATATTCCTTCTGGTATATTCTCTCCAATTCAGCAAGCTGTCGTTTACTATTGACACCCATCGTTTCCCAAATATTTTCAGGTTGAGTTGATGCCACCTGCACATTTTGTTTAACTGCCATGGCAATGAGGTCTGTCAGATAATATTCCTGTTGCGCGTTTTTATTATCTAAGCGAGGCAACCATTCGTGCAGATAAACATTGGGAATTATCATAACCCCTGTGTTGATTTCACGGATCAATAGCTGATCTTGATTGGCATCTTTTTGTTCTACAATTTCTTCGATATGATTTGTTGTCAAATTACGCACAACTCTGCCATATCCAAAAGGATTCTCCAGTACAGCTGTCAAAAGTGCACATTGCTTGCCTTGAGCGCTTCCAATCAGTTTCTGAAGCGTATTGACGTTGACCAAAGGCACATCCCCATAAAGAACCAGGGTAATACCATTTTGGTCAAGCATTGATTGAACCTGCATTAAAGCATGTCCGGTTCCTAATTGGGGTTCTTGCTTAACCCATATTAAGTCTTCCCCTCCGAGCTGTTGCTGAACGGCATCACCGCCATGCCCGATGACAACACAAATTTTACTGGGCAATAATGTACGTGCAGTATTGACGACATGCTCCAATAAGGGTCGACCGGCTAATGGGTGCAATACTTTGGGTAAAGATGATTGCATTCGCTTTCCCACGCCTGCCGCAAGAATGACAATGTTCAGCGCTGTAGCCACGATAAAAAGCCTTTCCAACAAAAGATGGTCAAATGATGCTCACAATTACCCAGACTAACCTAAGTTAGAAAAGATAATCTACAATCAATTACATTAACCTGACGTTAATCACTACAAAACCCTTTCTACTGTTTAAGTCGAGTTTATAGCATGGGCGCACTTTAAATCGCAATCCTACATACAAAAAAGGCGACATAAGTCGCCTTTTTTGTATCTGTAACTATATATATCAATGACCGCGTTTTCGTAATTTATCAATTGCGGCTAACTGTGCTGTTGCTTCTATTAACTCTGCCTGCGCTCTTGCATAATCCAGTTCCGAGGTTCGATTCCGGATTACTTCTTCTGCAGCCTGTTTCGCTTCGATGGCTTTTGCTTCATCCAGATCCTTACTCCGAACAGCTGTATCTGCCAGAATTGTCACAATATCAGGCTGAACTTCCAGAACCCCACCCGAAACATAGACCAGTTCATCCTCTTTGAGTGGCGCCTTAATCCGCACCATTCCAGATTTGATTCTTGTCAGCATCGGTGTATGTCTCGGATAAATACCCACCTCCCCCATCTGGGCAGGAGCAACCAGAAACTCTACAGGGCCTGAGTAGATAGATTCTTCTGCACTAACAATATCAAGATGAAAAATAGTTCCCATTAATATTCTCTATATGCTATTGCAGTGTTTTGGCTTTCTCAACGGCTTCTTCAATGCCTCCAACCATATAAAAAGCTTGTTCCGGCAGATCATCATACTCACCCTCAACGATCCCTTTAAATCCTTTGATAGTATCCTTAAGCGATACATATTTTCCAGGAGATCCGGTAAAGACTTCAGCCACGTTAAACGGCTGAGACAAGAAACGTTGAATTTTCCGTGCACGACTAACTGCTAGCTTATCCTCAGCTGATAATTCATCCATGCCCAGGATAGCGATAATATCTCTAAGCTCTTTATAACGCTGCAGAGTCTGCTGAACAGCGCGCGCTGTATTATAGTGATCCTCACCAACCACTTGTGGGTCCAGTTGGCGTGATGTTGAGTCAAGCGGATCCACAGCTGGATAAATTCCAAGAGAAGCAATATCGCGAGACAATACAACTGTTGCATCGAGGTGACCAAAAGTTGTAGCGGGCGATGGATCCGTCAAGTCATCCGCTGGCACATAAACGGCTTGAATCGATGTAATCGATCCAGTCTTTGTCGAAGTAATCCGTTCTTGCAAACGGCCCATTTCTTCTGCCAGAGTCGGCTGATAACCTACCGCTGAAGGCATACGACCCAGCAATGCTGACACCTCTGTACCGGCAAGCGTGTAACGATAAATATTATCCACAAAGAATAAAACATCACGCCCTTCGTCACGAAAGGATTCTGCTATTGTCAATCCCGTCAATGCAACTCGCAAACGATTGCCCGGCGGTTCATTCATCTGTCCATAAACGAGTGCAACTTTATCAAGCACTTTGGATTCTTTCATTTCATGATAGAAGTCATTTCCCTCACGTGTGCGCTCCCCAACTCCCGCAAACACCGAGTAGCCGCTATGCTCAATCGCAATATTACGGATCAGTTCCATCATATTCACTGTCTTGCCAACACCCGCACCACCAAACAATCCGACCTTACCGCCTTTAGCAAAAGGACAGATTAAGTCGATCACTTTAATACCAGTTTCCAGCAATTCGGTTGAGGCTGATAATTCATCAAAAGCTGGCGCAGTTCGATGGATAGACATTGTTTGTTCTGCACCAATTTCACCCATCTCATCAATCGGCCGACCCAGCACATCCATGATTCTTCCCAATGTTTTGGTGCCAACGGGTACCAGAATCTGTTTACCCGTATTCTTCACCATCATTCCGCGACGCAATCCATCTGAAGATCCCAAAGCGATCGTACGCACTATACCGTCGCCCAGCTGTTGTTGAACTTCCAACGTAAGTTCAGAGCCTTCCATTACTAACGCATCGTATACTTTTGGAATGTCTTCACGTGAAAACTCTACGTCAACCACCGCACCAATACACTGAACAATTTTTCCTTGACTCATTGTTGTTCCCTAAACACTATAAATATTTAAACAGCCGCCGCTCCCCCGACAATTTCTGACAATTCTTTAGTAATTGCAGCCTGTCGGGATTTGTTATAAATTAGCGTCAACTCATCAATGACACTACCAGCATTATCTGATGCTGCTTTCATAGCTACCATTCTAGCAGATTGTTCAGATGCCATATTTTCTGTAACAGACTGATAAACAATAGCTTCTATATATCTTACCATTATATCGTCTATTACTGGTTTCGCTTC
This sequence comes from Pseudomonadota bacterium, assembly GCA_038043005.1. Classification (GTDB taxonomy): domain Bacteria; phylum Pseudomonadota; class Gammaproteobacteria; order Burkholderiales; family Nitrosomonadaceae; genus Nitrosomonas. The sequence continues at coordinate 7,667 of JBBTCY010000033.1, read as the reverse complement.
AGGCTCGTAGATATAATCCCATGTCACAGTAGATTTATCTTCGTGCTGAGTATCACCTTGCATACGCTCATCAGTCAACGGAAGCAATTGCTCCATCACTGGTTCTTGCTTCATTGTATTTATAAAGCGATTATAAAAGATATAAACCCGATCAAATCGATCTTGTGTATATCCATCCAAGACAACCTTAATAGCACCGATCAGCCTTCCTATGTCTGGCGTATCACCCAAACCCACTACCTGCGATACGACATTGGCGTTTATTCGACTCATAAAACCGAGTCCTTTATTGCCGATACAGCTGACTTCTATTTGTTCGCCTTCGGATTGCCAAATTTTCATTTGACCCAGCGCTTTTCGCAAAATGTTTGTATTTAACCCACCACACAAACCTTTATCAGAAGTTACAACAATAATACCAACACGTTTTACTGTGTCACGTTCGATCAAAAAGGGATGACGGTACTCTGTATTCGCACGACTCATATGTGCTGCAACATTACGTATTTTTTCACCGTAAGGTCGCGCTTTTTTCATGCGATCCTGCGCTTTGCGCATTTTAGATGCCGCCACCATTTCCATAGCACGCGTTATCTTCTGAGTGTTCTTGACACTCTTTATTTTATTGCGTATTTCCCTGCTGCCGGCCATGGCTTAATATGTTCCGTTTTTCTTAAATTCTTGAATCGCAGCATTCAATTCTTTCTCTGTTGCCGCGTCAAGCTCTTTACTTTTCTCAATTTTATCAAGAATAGCGCCATGTTGAGCACGTATATAGCTCTTTAATGCTGACTCGAATGATAATGCCCTCTTTACCTCAACATCATCATAATAACCATTATTTATAGAAAAGAGCGTCAATGCCATTTCTGATACGCTGAGAGTTGCATACTGTGACTGCTTCATCAGCTCAGTTGCCATTTTTCCACGCTCCAGCTGTTTACGCGTGGCTTCATCCAAATCAGAGGCAAATTGTGCAAAAGCCGCCAATTCACGATACTGCGCGAGAGCCAGACGAATACCGCCACCCAGTTTCTTAATAACCTTTGTTTGTGCTGCACCACCAACACGTGAAACTGAAACACCCGCGTTAATTGCAGGTCTTATACCTGCATTAAATAAATCAGTTTCCAGAAATATCTGTCCGTCAGTGATTGAAATCACATTGGTCGGCACGAAAGCTGTTACGTCACCTGCTTGCGTTTCAATAATTGGCAGTGCCGTTAATGAGCCAGTTTTTCCTTTAACTGCCCCTCCTGTTGCCTTTTCTACATAAGCAGCACTGACTCGTGCAGCCCTCTCCAGCAGACGAGAGTGGAGGTAGAACACATCACCTGGATATGCCTCACGACCTGGTGGTCGTCTTAACAAGAGAGAAATTTGTCTGTACGCCCACGCCTGCTTTGTCAAATCGTCATAAACGATTAAAGCATCCTGGCCTTTATCTCTGAAATATTCACCCATCGTACAACCAGAGTAGGGCGCAATGAATTGCATCGCTGCTGATTCAGATGCAGTCGCCGCAACCACGATGGTGTATTCCATTGCACCGTGCTCTTCAAGTTTACGGACTACGTTTGCAATCGAAGATGCCTTTTGGCCGATTGCAACATAGATACAAAACATGTTCTGGCCTTTCTGATTAATGATGGCATCGATTGCAACAGCTGTTTTCCCGGTTTGCCGATCACCAATAATTAATTCACGTTGCCCACGTCCAACTGGCACCATCGAATCAACTGATTTTAATCCTGTCTGCACAGGTTGATCTACTGACTGGCGCCAGATTACACCTGGCGCAATTTTCTCAATAGCTTCTGATCGGTCGGCTGTTATTGGTCCCTTTCCATCGATTGGCTGCCCCAGCGCATTCACGACACGCCCTAACAGTCCTTCACCGACAGGAACTTCCAATATACGCCCCGTACACTTGACGGTATCCCCTTCACGAATGTGCTCATAAGCACCCATAATAACTGCACCTACTGAGTCTCGCTCAAGATTAAGTGCCAATCCAAATGTATTTCCCGGGAACTCCAGCATTTCCCCTTGCATTACATCTGATAATCCGTGTATGCGTACAATACCATCAGTAACAGACACAATGGTTCCCTGGGTGCGGACTTCTGCTTTATCAGCAAGTCCTTCGATCCTATTTTTAATCAGTTCACTGATTTCGGATGGATTTAACTGCATTTCATAAACTCCTAGCTTTTAAGGGCAATCGCCATGTTTTCTAGCTTACTGCGAATTGAGGTATCAAAAACCTCATCACCTATTTCGACTTTAATCCCACCTATCAATTCTGGATCAACACTCACCTGAGCCTCTATCTTCCGCTTAAATTTTCGTTCAAGATCTTCGATTAATCTCTCAAGTTGTTTATTAGTAACCGCGTAAGCACTCACTATTTTTGCTTCAAGTACACCTTCATGCTGCGCTTTCAGATGTTCAAACAACTGTTTAATTTGCGGTAAAATTGCGATACGATTATTCTCTGCCAGCAGGAGAATAAAGTTCCGCGCCTCCTCATTAAACTTGCTTTTACCTATTTGCAGAAATAAATCGCCGAGTTGCCTTGTTGATACCACAGGATTCCCAATAAGCGCCTTGATACTTTCATCATCAGCAATATCAACCGCAAGCTGCAGCATCTTTGACCATTGCGGCAAAGTATCCTTTGCTACAGCAAGCTTGAATACCGCCTCAGCATACGGTCTCGCAACTGTGATTGCCTCAGCCATTATTTCAAGTCTTCCTCTATAGTAGCCAGCAAATCAGCATGTACCTTGGCATCCACTTCCCGTCGAAGTATCTTGGCTGCCCCAGCGACTGCCAAAGTGGCAACATGTTGACGCAATGCCTCTTTCGCACTGAATACTTCGTGCTCAATTTCCGCCTTGGCGCCAGCAATTATTCGATCACCTTCTTCTCTTGCCGAGTTTTTAGCCTCTTCAACAATCTCAGCCGCACGCTTCTCTGCTTGCAGAACAATCTCAGATGCCCTTTGCTTTGCTTCCTTCAATGTATCCGATGATCGTTGACTCGCCAGCTCTAATTCATGCCGACCCCGTTCTCCAGCAGCCAATCCATCTGCAATTGTTTTCTGACGTTCTTCAATTGCACGCAATAATGGCGGCCAAATATATTTAACAGTAAACCAAATAAAAATTGAGAAGGCTATCGCCTGAGAAATTAAAGTTAAGTTAATATTCATGACTAGCCCGTATTTCTTGTCTATATACTCGAAATTACTTAATAACTGCCAGCAATGGATTAGCAAATGCAAATAACATTGCCAAACCAACTGCAATAATAAATGACGCGTCCGTTAAACCAAGCAGAAGAAATACCTTGCCTTGTAAAGTTGGAATCATTTCAGGTTGACGCGCAGCGCCTTCCAGAAAACGGCTACACATCACCCCCACACCGATACAAGCACCAGCCGCACCAAGACCAATCATCAGACCAATCCCTATTCCAGTATATGCCTGAATCATTGCCAAATACTGCAAATTATCCATTTTAATTTCCTTTCGTTAAGATTAATGATTTTGCAACAAGTAAAACTTAAAAACTAATGTGATTCGTGCGCCATTGATATATATACAACCGTCAACATCATGAAGATAAATGCCTGTAACGGAACAACCAGTATATGAAATATTGCCCAGCCTGCCCCCAGTATTGCGCTAAAGAATGCTCCGGTAACGCCTGTTGCAGCCCACATTCCAAGTAACAGAAAAATAACTTCGCCCGCATAAATATTACCAAAAAGACGCAGTGAGTGAGATAGCGGCTTTGATACATATTCAATAAAGTTGAACAGTAAATTCAATATCCATAGCAATGGATTTTTACCAAAGGGAGTGCAAAACAACTCATGCATCCAGCCACCAAAGCCCTTGACCTTAATACTAAAGAATATCATCAGGAACCAGACTGACAGCGCCAAGGCAAATGTCGTATTGATATCAGTTGTCGACACAGTTCGCCAATTATGCAAACCAAAAATATGCTCATATATCCATGCCATAATATCTACCGGCAGCAGATCCATGGCATTCATCATCAAAACCCAGATGAAAACAGTCAGCGCTGTAGGCGCAACAAATGCATGACGATTTCCATGAAATGTATTTTTCACTTCATTATCAACAAACTCAACAGCCAGCTCTACAAATGCCTGACGCTTGGTCGGCACGCCTGGAGAAGCCTTACGTACCACCATCCAAATAAAACCGAAGCTTATTACACCCAATATTATTGATGTTATCAACGTATCAACATGCAAAACCCCAAAAGATCCTTCGTTGACTTGTATGGTTAGATTGGTTAGATGATGATCAATATAGGATGAAGGTGTTAATTCTGTTCCCGATGCCATGCGCTACCTGCTTCACTATTAGTTAATTTATCTTTTGGCGCTATCTGATATAAATAATGCCATGCTATACACAATAACCGTCAGGATGAATGCCGCAATAAATACCACTGGATTTACTGCATCATAGAAAGCAAACACCATCCATAACAAAACCACTATTAAAACTATTTTTACTGCCTCCGCCCTTAGCGCGGTTCTAATCGCCTCTCCTGCCGTATATCCCTTATGCCGTGAGATCATTAATGCATAGACAGCGGAGGATATAAAACTCACCATCCCCCCAAATACCGCAGATAAAGCGCTCTGTACATCAATGTAGATCCATAATACAGACGCCAGAACAACAGTAACAAGCAATTGTATGCACAGAATAATTCTTAGCGGCCTGTTTTTTATCCAAGACATATTTTTATCATTGGAATAAACAGTCATTAAAAAGAAGCGTACTTAAAAAGACCAGCATTTTAGCCTGATAGAGAATTACAGTCAATGTTCTAATTACACCTACCTGTAATTCCCGGTTTTGATTTACAGCGCAGAGAAACGCCGAGACAAACTGAATTCTATTGAATATAAATACTTAAGGTACTTAATACATCATTCACACTAATGCTCAACAAACAAAAATCAGCTCAATATCGTTAAATGCTCTATCCCGGAATTCAGATCCTTATCTTTTGATTCAGCTCCTTCAAGTTTAATCTGCAGGCGGAGCTCATTCACTGAATCTGCGTTCCTCAACGCATCTTCGTAGCTGATTTTTCCTGCCTCATAAAGTTCGAATAACGCCATATCGAATGTTTGCATCCCCATTTCTCGTGATTTCTTCATAATCTCCTTAATTTCATGCACATTACCCTTGAATATCAGATCAGAAATTAGTGGAGAATTAAGAAGTACTTCAATAGCAGCAACGCGACCTTTTCCGTCTTTTACCGGAATCAGGCGCTGCGCTACAAAAGCTTTTAAGTTGAGCGACAGATCCATCAGTAACTGCAGTCGCCGCTCTTCCGGGAAAAAGTTGATGATACGATCAAGCGCCTGATTGGCACTATTGGCATGCAATGTTCCCATGCACAAATGCCCGGTCTCTGCAAACGCGATGGCATGCTCCATCGTTTCCCGATCTCGTATCTCACCAATCAGGATCACATCAGGTGCCTGCCTTAATGTATTTTTTAAAGCCGCTTCCCATGACTCGGTATCCACCCCGACTTCGCGCTGAGTGATGATACAGTTAATATGTTCATGCACATATTCCACCGGATCCTCAATGGTAATGATATGACCATAGCTGTTTTTATTGCGATGTCCAATTAATGCTGCCATCGACGTCGATTTTCCCGATCCTGTACCACCCACAAAAATTACCAGACCGCGCTTACTCATCACAACGTCCTTGAGTACCTGCGGCAGGCTCAGATCGTCAAACTCCGGTATTTTGGTTGTAATAGTACGTAAAACAATCCCTACTTTTTGCTGCTGCACAAAAGCATTCACCCGGAAACGCCCAATACCAGTTGGATTAATTGCAAAATTACATTCTCTTGATGCTTCAAACTCAGCTATTTGCTTGTCATTCATGATTGCCCGCGCCAATTCTTCCGTATGCTGCGCCGACAATGATTGCTGAGACACTGGCGTCATTTTCCCATCAACCTTAAATGCGGGCGGAAATCCTGCGGTAATAAACAAATCCGACGCTTTCTTGCTGAGCATTAAGCGCAGCAAGTCATGCATGAATTTTGTTGCTTGCTCTCGATTCATAACAAACCCCTGAATAAGTTATATCAACCCCGGAAATTATCTTTATTCATCGCCTTATTGCGTGCTTCGCCCATTGACACGACATTACGACTCACAAGATCTGTTAGATTCTGATCTAGCGTTTGCATACCAACCCCCTGACCAGTCTGGATAGCTGAGTACATTTGTGCAATCTTTGCTTCCCGGATCAAGTTCCGGATTGCTGGCGTTCCAATCATTATTTCATGTGCAGCGACACGACCCTTGCCATCTTTTGTTTTCAGTAATGCCTGTGAAATAACTGCCCGCAGGGACTCTGATAACATGGCGCGTATCATTTCTTTCTCTTCAGCCGGAAACACATCAATGATACGATCAATGGTTTTAGCAGCTGAACTGGTATGGAGCGTACCAAATACCAGATGACCTGTTTCTGCTGCCGTCATCGCCAGACGGATCGTTTCCAGATCACGCATCTCACCTACCAGGATAATATCGGGGTCTTCACGTAATGCGGAGCGCAATGCATTAGAGAAACTCAAAGTATCTCTCCCAACCTCACGCTGGTTAATCAGGCATTTTTTACTTTCGTGAACAAATTCGATTGGATCTTCCAACGTCAGAATATGGCCATGATCATTCTCATTAATATCATTCACCATCGCCGCTAATGTGGTTGATTTTCCAGATCCCGTTGGACCTGTCACCAATACGATGCCTCGTGGCTGTTTTGCAATTTCTGCAAAAATTTTGGGGGCTTTAAGATCTTCCAGACTAAGCACTTTTGATGGGATCGTACGCATGACAGAAGCTGCGCCACGCTGGGTATTAAATGCATTGACACGAAAGCGGGCCAGATTGGGAACAGCAAAGGAAAAATCACACTCCAGATTCTCTTCATAGTGCTTGCGCTGGCTATCGTTCATAATGTCATACACCATGCTGTGTACTTCCTTATGTTCCATCTCGGGCAAATTAATTCTCCGAATCTCACCATGCACCCGTATCATAGGTGGCATGCCTGCTGATAAATGTAAATCCGAAGCATTATTTTTCACTACAAAAGCCAACAGCTCTACTATGTTCATTTGGACATCCTTTCGTGATAACACTCTCACAAGTTGTTGAATAATCAACTAAAAACTGATTACCTTTACAAATCAGTAGCCAGATTGATTTACTTGACAACGGAAGGAGTTAACAAAAATTGAGCAAATACTTGTGATAAAAAGATGTGGCGGGTGGGCTATCAATAATTCCAGATACAAAATCATTCAACACCACCGCATACTGTGTCATAGCCATAACACAGTAACTAAACACGCGACAAAAAAGTATGTTATTTACTAAGCACATAGAATAGAAAAGAAATTGATATACCCCCATGAAAACACGCATAAACCCTTGTCAAAACACATTATTAATCTTGACAAATCACGCTCCCAAGAGCAAAATGCTGCCTCTTTAGCTTATGCACGTGGCGAATTAGCTCAGTGGTTAGAGCAGCGGAATCATAATCCGTTGGTCCGGGGTT
>JBBTCY010000032.1:1872-4688 GCA_038043005.1 Pseudomonadota bacterium | reverse complement strand
GATACTATTCTTCTTTAGGGAAAAGAGAAATAAGTAAAAAGCTTAATTTTATCTAGGCAATCTAAGTAGATAAAAAACTGCGGACTATACAGACTATATTCAGCAATCAAACATCCTCTTGGATGGGAAATTATGCGAATAAAGAGACTTTTAGTTTATTAATAAAATTAATTACTTATTTTAAGTAAAATAGATGATCTGTAATCACTATGTATCGTTCATTCCAAATTAAGTAATACTAAATAACATGCTGCGTCTTGTTCCGTTGAATCGTCTTGATGATCTCGGTTCTCTAAAAGATGGCCTCGATTCTGTGCGAGTGCAAGCTCGTCAGCAGAAATATGGCAGCAATTTGATTATCGAAACACCGACTACTGACTGGTGGGACATACTTCGCGATACGTTTAAAGATCCGATGTTGTGGTTTCTGCTGGGCACGAGCTTGTTGTTTTTTGTGCTGAGAGAGTTGACCGAAGCGATGATCTTACTTATTGCTCTGATCCCTTTTCTAGGTATGGATGCGTATTTGCATCGGCGTACACAAGCATCAATAGCCGGGCTGGGTAGTTGTCTGACCACGCAGACTATCGTCATGCGCGATGGCCAAAAGCAAAGAATTCCTGCTATAGAGCTGGTACCCGGGGATTTAGTATTTCTGGATGTGGGCGAATCATGTCCTGCCGATGGCTTCATTGAATATAGTGAAGACGTATTGTGCGACGAATCGCTGCTCACCGGAGAAGCTTACCCAGTCCACAAACATGCTGTTTCTGAATTACCATATAACAGAATGGATGCGCGCATTGCCAGTGATTCCTGGATACTTGCGGGTACGCGCGTATTAACAGGAACCGCCAGGCTGCGCATTATATTTACTGGTGCAGAAACTCTATATGGGGAAATCGTGCGCTCTGCAATGCTTGGCACTCATGCATGCACTCCTTTACAAAGCGCAGTGGGAAACCTCGTAACCGTCCTGTTGAGTGTCGCCACCATGATCTGTCTGGGGCTGGCCTGGGTGCGCTGGGAACAGGGACATGGATTGCTGGATGCGTTGCTAAGTGCTGTGACACTGGCTGTTGCTGCCTTACCCGAAGAATTTCCCGTAGTCCTTACCTTTTTTCTGGGTGTCGGTGTGTATCGATTAGCTAAACAGAAAGCATTGGTCAGGCGTGCCGTTGTTGTTGAAAACATAGGCCGCGTATCCTGTATCTGTTCCGATAAAACTGGCACTTTAACAGAGGGTCATTTACTTCTGTCTCATCGCTATCCGGCAAAAGGTATCAGCGAAAATCGACTGTTAGAAATAGCTGCTATGGCGTCACGCTACAAAACGGGTGATCCCATGGATCTGGCAATTTTCGATGCACTGACGTCAGCACTACGCACGACACCGATCGAAAGCTTTCCTTTTACCGAAGACCGAAAATACGAAACCGGTATTGTCCATTTGAACAATACATTACTTGCTGCGCTCAAAGGTGCTCCGGAAGCTGTACTAGCACGATGTGAATTGGATAGTGCGGTTTCTGCTGATTGGCAGATACACATCGATGAGTTAGCCAATAGTGGACATAAAGTGATTGCCTGTGCGTGGCAGAACCTCAATGCGACGAATTGGCATGGGGGCGAGCCTGACCGTGATTTTATTTTTGCGGGCATACTTGCATTCGAAGATCCGGTGCGTAAAGGCGTACAGGAAGCAGTGCGCCAATGCCGTGATGCACATATCCGTATCATTATGGTAACCGGAGATCATCCGGCGACTGCACTTGCTGTTGCAAGGGAAATCGGTTTGGGTGCAGGCACGCCGCATGTTGTTAAGGCAGATGATTTGCAAGCACAGCTGGAGCGTGGTGAGTTGGACGTATTACGCAATGTCGATGTGATTGCCCGTGCTGTGCCTGCGCAAAAACTGTTACTGGTACATTCGTTACAAAAAAATGGTGATATCGTCGCAGTGACCGGTGATGGCGTCAATGATGTCCCTGCGCTACAGGCTGCGGATATTGGTATTGCGATGGGAGAGAGCGGAACACGCAGCGCACGGGAAGTCGCAGCGATCGTGTTGCTTGATGATAACTTCCAAAGTATTGTGCGGGCAATTGCTGAAGGGCGGCAATTGTTCACTAATCTGCAGTTGAGTTTTCGATATCTGCTGATGATTCATTTACCCCTGGTGCTTACAGCAGCAATTATTCCTCTGGCTGGATACCCAATGCTCTATATGCCTGTACACATCGTCTGGCTGGAGCTGATCATTCATCCGACTGCTTTGCTGGTATTTCAGGAAATGGCGGTAGATGGAAGGCTAGTGTATCAATCGCGTTCAAGGCAATTACGGTTCTTCACCAAGTGGCAGTGGTTTGTGATTACTTTGGTAGGTTTAATGGTAACGCTGGTTATAACAGTTGCTTACGTTCGCAGTCTGGGCGCAGGATACAATGTTGACCATGCACGCGCTATGGCACTTGTTTCTTTGATTACTGCGAGTGTGGGTATTACAGCAGTGCTTAGTCGTATGCATTCGCGTACGGCATGGTACATCGTCATGATAACAATCGGATTATCACTATTGCTGGTACAGATACCTGCGCTCTCTGGATTCTTGCATCTAGTACCATTGCATATTGACGACTGGTTATTGGCTATTGCGGGCGGGCTGATGGCTGCGGCATTTACTCTATTGGATTCAATGTACAAGTCGAATGATTAAAATATTCAAATCCATAAGACTGAGTTGATCTTCTTAGAGTGGTTGGGTGATATATAAAAAGCGATGAAATACAGATAAGACCTGGTGCGAACACAATGGA
>JBBTCY010000032.1:0-1772 GCA_038043005.1 Pseudomonadota bacterium | reverse complement strand
CAAACATGTTCTAATCTATATCGAAACATCACGCAATGGGATACCAAGTTCCTTTGAAATCCCTGCACCATAGGCAGGATCAGCCTTGAGGCAATTACGAATATGACGAATCTGAATTTCTTGCGGTATACCAGCCATAGAACGTGCGGTATTTTCAAACAAAGCCTGCCGCTGCGCCGATGTCATTAAACGGAACAATGCACCAGGCTGAGAGTAATAATCTGTATCTTCACGATGATTCCAGTGATCAGCTGCTTGTTCCAGGCTTAGCGGCGGTTCGGCAAAATCGGGTTGATCTTGCCATTCGCCATAGCTATTCGGTTCATAGCCTAGCGTGCTACCAAAGTTACCATCCACGCGCATAGCGCCATCACGATGATAGCTGTTAGCTGGACAACGTGGAGCGTTGACTGGAATCAGATGATGATTCACTCCCAAGCGGTAGCGCTGGGCATCGCCGTATGCGAATAGCCGTCCCTGCAGCATCTTGTCGGGAGAAAAGCCAATTCCAGGCACAATATTGGCAGGATTAAAAGCTGCCTGTTCTACCTCCGCGAAAAAATTCTCAGGATTACGGTTGAGTTCCATAATACCCACCTCAATCAGTGGGTAATCCTTGTGGGGCCATATTTTGGTGAGATCAAACGGATTATAAGAAACCCTGACGGCGTCTGCTTCTGGCATGATCTGTACGTACATTACCCACTTGGGGAAATCACCTTTTTCCAGGCTTTCGTACAAGTCACGCTGATGGCTTTCACGATCTTTTCCAATAATGGCTTCTGCCTCGGCATCGGTAAGATTGCGAATTCCTTGTTGAGATTTCAGGTGGAACTTGACCCAATGGCGCATATTTCTGTCATTAAAAAAACTGAAGGCATGGCTGCCAAAGCCGTGCATATGGCGGTATGTGGCAGGAATACCTCGTTCACTCATGACGATGGTGATCTGATGCAATGCTTCTGGCAGAGACGTCCAGAAATCCCAGTTATTTTTTGCGCTGCGCATATTGGTGCGTGGGTCACGTTTTACGGCATGGTTCAGATCCGGAAATTTCAGCGGATCACGAAGAAAAAATACCGGAGTATTGTTGCCAACCAGATCCCAATTTCCTTCCTCAGTATAAAATTTCACGGCAAAGCCACGAATATCACGCTCTGCATCGGCTGCACCTCGCTCGCCGGCTACGGTAGTGAAACGCGCAAATAAATCAGTTTTCTTGCCGATTTTAGAGAAAATTTTGGCTCGTGTGTATTGGGTGATGTCATGCGTGACCGTAAACGTTCCATAGGCGCCAGAGCCTTTTGCGTGCATGCGCCGCTCAGGAATGACTTCACGGTCAAAGTGTGCAAGTTTTTCAAGGAACCAAACATCTTGTAACAGTTGCGGACCACGAGGTCCGGCAGTCATCACGTTTTGATTATGGGCGACGGGGCACCCGGCATTGGTAGTCAATTTCTTTTTGTCACTCATAGCGCACTCCTTCTCAGTGGTGGGTCAGGGTGTTGTAGCTAACGTAATATATATAACATTAACTATCTAATAGCATCAATAAGATAGTACTTGGCATTGATTTAGAAAAATTTATCGTTATTGAGTGTATTTCTATAAGCATGGAATAACTCGGTGTATCGTGTAAATAAAAACAAGTTTATTCAGGAAATTGCAATTTCAATTACACAGCGAAATTTGTTTCACACAGTATATATTGCGCACTCACTAAGAATAGAAAATCTACCTGCTTACCGCATTTGGCGCCACCCAGAAATTAG
>JBBTCY010000031.1:0-6874 GCA_038043005.1 Pseudomonadota bacterium | reverse complement strand
CTCCAGAATGGCAAGGATATTCTCTTCTACGGTCAGTCGCCGGAAAATTGAAGCCTCCTGGGGTAAATAACTCAAACCGAGGTGCGCCCGATTATGAATGGGCATCTGACTTAATTCACGATCATCCAGATAAATTTCGCCGCCATCCACCGGCACCAGCCCAACCACCATATAGAAACAAGTTGTTTTTCCCGCACCGTTCGGACCTAGCAGACCAATAACTTCACCGCTGCTCAGTGAAAAAGAAACATCATGCACAACCGTACGTGATTTATAGCGTTTTCTTAGATTACTGGCTTTTAGCTCACTCATTCTTCAGGGTGGTACGATTATTTTCTAGTGGGAAGGATTTGGTGTATCGTTATTGTTGAGTCTGTTTCAGTCTGGTTTATTCTTGTTTTTAGGCTGAATAGTGACCCTCACCCGATTATCGCCTTCAGTCTCAACACCCCGTTCATTACTGCCAATCACCTGAAAGAATTCGCTATTCATATCATAGGAAATATAATCCCCTTTTACCTCGTCCGCACCACGTTTTAAGCGGGCCTGTCTGAATAACTCGATCTTGTCGGTTTTATTATCGTACTCTACTCGCTTGCTCCATCCTTCCACATACTCATCCAGTCCATCGCGCTTCTGACGGAAGGTTACCAGATCGCCCACTGCCGTTGCATACCGGAATCCTTTGGTATCTTCTTTCATGATCACCTTATCCGCAGTGATGCGCAAAGTACCCTGGGTGAGAACCACATTGCCGGTAAAAATACTGACGCGACTCTCATCCTTGCGATTTACGTCTTCCACAGTCGCGCGATCCGCTTCCAGATTGACCGGCTTATTACGATCCGCACGCTCAGCAATCGCCAGTCCGGGTAGAAACAATCCAAACAGGCAGGCAATAAAAATTATCTTCATAATATTTTCAGTTAGTTGTCAACCGCCCTGACTTGAGAGAGTAGCTGTATCATACCGGTATGGTTATTTAACTCCAAACCAACTGCATGAATTGTTGTATTCATTCGCGTAATTTTTACCGGCTGATCCGTTTTCACAATACTTTCCTTCGGCAGGATATGCAGAAAATCGGTTACCAATGTAATCTTTCCCTTCTCATCATCCATCCCTCTTGATATTGCCACATTCTCAGTCAGGTATATATTGTCACCGTTCCCATGCACTTCCGCTCGATCCGATTGCAGGCGGATCAGTGGATCATCCGGTTCGGTATTCACAAAATAAATATTCTCCATCTGTGAAGTTTTTTCATCCACATAATGCGTCAGCTTTTTGGCAAAGAATTCCCGGTGTACGCCCCGCTCATAATCCATCCGTATTCCCGACAGATCTTCCACAATGTAATCGGGATGGTGATAAAAATGAGCATCGGAAGCCGATTGAGTGGGTTGAGTAATCCGGTCCAGCCACACTGTCAATACGACCAGAATCACAAAAAAAATCAGGGGAAAACTGAAATAAGCACGACCGGTCATTTAAAATATTTGTTCGTTGTTTTAATCCCAGACTGTCTGGCATCCAGACGGCTTCAATCAAACAGATTATGAAAAGTAAATTATATCAGATCCCACTTCTGCACATACCGAAACCAGATTACCCTGTTTCAGGGCAACCGAATAATGCTGCAATCGCCACCTCCAATCAAAATTCAGTTGTTTTATAGCTGTCTCCTTAAACTACCGACTTGAATCTATGTCTTAATGTGATAATGTGCCATGTTTGACCATCAACGGGAAAAAGAACAGCAATGCTTGCAAACGTAATCGAATTTGAGTCATATGATCAATTACAGGACGAGACCTGTGCGCACCGCATCATTTCAGCAAAGAAAAAGCTTGGAAACCGCGCGGTTATCCTGGCGCATCACTATCAACGGGCTGATGTATATCGGCATGCGGATCTGACGGGCGACTCCTTAAAGCTATCGTATATGGCCGCACAAACGAGTGCGGCTTATCTGGTTTTCTGTGGCGTCCATTTTATGGCCGAAGTAGCCGATATATTATCCAGCTCAGAACAGATCGTCATTCTGCCTGATATGGCAGCCGGCTGTTCCATGGCCGATATGGCCAATCTGGCCAAAGTTGAGCGTGCCTGGCGTGAACTTGCCGAGATTCTGGAGCCCGATGAATTCATCACGCCCGTAACCTATATCAACTCAGCCGCTGACCTGAAAGCCTTTTGTGGCGAACATGGCGGCATTGTCTGCACATCCAGCAACGCACGCAAGATTCTGCAGTGGTCCTTCGGACAGCGGGAAAAGGTTTTATTTTTCCCGGATCAGCATCTCGGCCGCTGGAGCGGTCATCAACTCGGCATCCCGCTCGAGGAAATGCCGGTGTGGGATTTTGATGAACCCATGGGCGGCCTGACGATTGAGCAAATAAAGAAAGCGAAAATCTTATTATGGAAAGGTCACTGTTCCGTTCACCAGATGTTTCAGCCTCTGCATATTCAGCGCTTCCGCAGTCAATATCCGGATGGCATCGTCATTTCGCACCCGGAATGCAGTTTTGAGGTATGCCAAGCATCCGACTATGTGGGTTCGACCGAATATATTATTAGAACCATCGCGGAAGCAAAGGCTGGAACCCGTTGGCTGGTTGGCACCGAATTAAATCTGGTCAACCGGATTACTGAAGAATTCAAACCACAAGGGAAAATAATCCAGTTCATGTCACCCATGGTTTGCATGTGCTCAACAATGGCCAGGATTGATCCGCAACATCTAGCCTGGGCGCTGGAAAATCTGGTCGAAGGAAATGTAGTGAATCAGATCAAAGTACCGGAAGCCGATAAGCATCTGGCAAAACTGGCGCTGGATAGAATGCTTGAAGTCTCATCATCTTAATAGCCTGTTAAACAGGTTGTGAGATGGGTTCATGGAAATATACTGATTAATTATGGTGTTTACACCTGTATAAACTTGAATAATAAATCCTAGATTAACTTTCCATACAAGCACTCAATCCGTGTCCAATACACTCCATATCGCCACCTACAACATCCATAAAGGTTTCTCTACGTTCAATCATCGCCTGATTGTCCATGAATTGCGTGATCATTTGCGCACGCTTAATACCGACATCGTGTTTCTCCAGGAAGTGATCGGTCATCACACTGCCCATGCCGAAAATTTCAAAAACTGGCCGGCACTGTCGCAATATGAATTCCTGGCTGATTCAGTATGGAATGACTTCGCTTATGGCAAGAATGCGGTATACGACACCGGACATCACGGCAATGCCATTCTCAGCCGCTTTCCTATCACGTCATGGGAAAATGAAGATGTTTCCGCGCATCGTTTCGAAAAGCGCGGACTGCTTCATTGTGAAATCAGCATCCCTGACTGGCCGGAAACACTGCACTGTATCTGTATTCATTTCGGGTTGTTCAAACAGGGACAGCGCCTGCAATTAAAAGCGCTATGCAGACGCATCGAGCAAATGATTCCAGCGCAGGCGCCTTTGATCATCGCTGGTGATTTCAATGACTGGCGGGAAGCAGCAAGCCGGATTCTGGCCGATCAACTGGATCTTATTGAAGTATTTGAATGCACTCATGGCAAGGCGGCACGCAGCTACCCGTCCACGTTACCGTTGCTGCGTCTGGATCGCATCTATGTGCGCGGTTTTCAGGTAAAAACCGCCCATATCCATCAAGGTAATTCCTGGTCAAAAATATCCGATCACGCGGCCCTGTCGACACAAGTCATCCGTGTATGAGCATCCTCCATTTTGTAAACAACAACTGCATTACCCTGCTGCAGAATGGCCAGGAATATTTCCCAAAACTGGAAGCCGCTATTGCCGCTGCACAGTTTGAGATATACCTCGAAACTTACATTTTTGAATACGATGCTGTTGGAGAAAGGATTTCATTGGCATTGAAACAAGCCGCGCAGCGTGGCGTTTCCGTGCATCTGCTGCTGGATGGCTTTGGCTCCCAGAATTTACCCCGTGATGTCATACAGGATATGCTGGATGCCGGTGTCAAAGTACTGATATTCAGACCTGAATTTATTCTGTCGTTTCCACGCCGTTACCGTTTGCGCCGCATGCACCGCAAGCTGGCCATTCTGGACGTACAGATTGCCTTCATCGGCGGCATCAATATCATTGATGACCAGCATAATCCAGAGAACCTCACACCCCGTTTTGATTACGCGGTTCAAATTCAAGGCCCGTTGCTCATTCAAATCCATGCTGCCGCCAGGCGCCTGTGGATGCTCGTCGCGTGGGTGCATTTGAAAAAACGCTGGATTAATCCCGTCATTGCTCACCCAACGAATGTACCATGTGGAAATCAATTGGCCGCCCTTGTGATCCGCGACAATGTGCGGCATCGTCATGATATTGAACAGGCCTATCTGGATGCGATTAATAAGGCTCAAACTGAAATCATCATTGCAAGTGCCTATTTTCTGCCCAGAAAAAATTTCAGCAATGCACTGAAGAATGCGGCAAAACGAGGCGTCAAGGTTCAGCTACTGTTGCAGGGAAAAATTGAATACCGTCTGCAATATCACGCCACGCAGGCGCTTTATGAAAACCTGCTGGCAGCCGGTATAACTATTTATGAATATGGCAAAAGTTATCTGCACGCCAAAGTTGCCGTCATCGATCAACACTGGGCAACCGTCGGTTCTTCAAATATTGACCCATTCAGCTTGTTGCTCGCACGTGAAGCCAATATCATCGTGGAAGATCACTGTTTTGCAGTCCAGCTCAGGTCCAGTCTAAACAAAACAATCAGCGAAGATTCCATGCTGGTTTCGCAGGTTGACCGGCAATATCTTTCCTGGCACAGCCATGTCATCAACTGGCTGAGTTATCATATCGTACGTCTGCTGCATGGTGTTTTAGGTTATGATTGGTACGATGGCAGGCTATGAATATCGACAGCTTATACAATCTGCTCATCCACCCCAGTCCAGCTACGCTACTTGATCGTTAGTGTCCGCCCTTGCCTCAGAAAATGGAATCCACACAAGATTTATCGAACAACACAACGCTCACCTCCACACAGCAGGCACAGATTATGGCAGCCGCCGATATACTGCGTGCAGGCGGCACTGTCGCTTTTCCAACGGAAACTGTGTATGGCCTGGGTGCGGACATCACCAATGCATCGGCAATCAGCAAAATCTATCGCATAAAACAGCGTCCCGTCGATCATCCATTGATCGTTCATATCAGTAGCCTGTCCCAACTGGCATACTGGGTGCAGGAAATACCGGAAGCAGCGTGGACACTCGCCCGGCATTTCTGGCCAGGCGCCTTGACACTGATTCTGCCACGCAGCCGCCATGTTCCTGACAATGTAACAGGCGGACAGGATACGGTCGGCATCCGCGTGCCGGCCCACCCGGTTGCCCTGGCGTTACTGGATACACTGGGGCCCCACAGGGCGCTGGTTGCTCCATCAGCCAATCGGTTTGGACGGATCAGCCCGACCATGGCGGCACACGTACAGGAAGAGCTGGGTTCAGACGTCGATATGATCCTGGATGGCGGCGCCTGTGATGTGGGTCTGGAAAGCACGATCATCCGCATCTGCAATGATTCAGTCACGGTACTCAGACCGGGCGGGATTCCACTGTCCGCACTGGAATCCGCACTCGATCAGCCGGTTACACTCGCACACAAGGCAATTTCGGCCATACGCACCTCAGGCGCATTGCCGTCGCACTATGCGCCTGATACGCCACTGAGCCTTTATCCCGCCGAACAAATCTGGCAATCTGCGTTAAAATTGGCACATGAAAATTATCGCATCCTCGTATTAACATGGTCAGACACAAACAAGATACCCCCGATCAATCCCTTTATCGAGCACTATTCCATGCCTTCCGATCCGATTGCCTATGGCAGGCAACTGTACGCGCAATTGCGCCAGCTTGATCACTCAGGATTTGATCATATATTCGTTGAGATGCCCCCAGACCAACCGGTCTGGCTGGCCATAACGGATCGCCTGGAACGCGCAAGCTATAATCAATTCGACAAAAAACATGAACACAAATAAGACACTGCACGCTGTACTTTTCGATGTGGACGGCACACTGGCTGATACCGAACAGGATGGTCACCGCCTGGCTTTCAATGCTGCGTTTAAACAGCTTGACCTCGACTGGAACTGGGATGTTGAGCTATACGGCAAGCTGTTAAAGGTTACCGGCGGCAAAGAGCGCATCCATCATTTCATGAAAAATTACGTGCCGCATGAATTAAACAAAGATAACTTGACCGACTGGATCGCCCGTATCCACAAAACTAAAACCGGCTATTTTGAAGAACTGATGGCGCAGGGACGTATTCCGTTGCGCCCGGGTGTTGCGCGTCTGATTCATGAGCTGCGCAGTGAAAAGATAAAAATTGCCATTGCAACGACCACAACCATGGACAACGTGACCGCCTTGCTCAAAACCACGTTGGGAGAAGAATCCATCGGCTGGTTTGATGTGATCGGCGCTGGCGATATTGTTCCACTGAAAAAACCGGCACCTGATATTTACCATTGGGTGCTTGATCAACTCGATTTAACGGCACAGCACTGCATCGCCATAGAAGATTCGGAGAATGGTCTGCAATCAGCACAGACCGCAGGTCTGACTACTCTTATCACAGTTAACAACTACACGCGCCAGCAGAATTTTACCGGCGCCACCGCTGTCCTGTCCGATCTGGGCGAGCCTTCCCAGCCATTTACCAGAATTCAGGGTGAAACCCATGTCAGGAACTGGGTCGACACACAATTGCTGACTCGCTTTCTTTAACAGCCTGGTAAAGCAGGCTGTCAGTTTGTTCAATACCGCTTTATCCTGAGGAAGCGCTGAATAATTCGGTGAACAAGATGA
>JBBTCY010000030.1:0-5392 GCA_038043005.1 Pseudomonadota bacterium | reverse complement strand
AATGATAATCCGCGCTGGACGACGCAAACAATTCTGAAAGATAACTCCACCCGAGACCACTGGATCAAAACACGCGCATCACTGATCGGCGGCAGCAGCATCAGGCTCCGTACTGATTTACTGCCACTGACACCGCGTACCGGAAACATGAAAACCTGTCGCAATGGTCCGGATGGCATTATCCATACCCGATCTGTCCGATTGCACGATCTGCCTTACGACTATGCCATCCCCATGCTGACCGGCTGGGATTTATCATATGAATGTGATGATCAGCGAGTCCAGCGGGCTGGCATCTGGATACATGACATTCATTTCGACCCTGCATCCAGTGAGCTGGAATACAAAATATCAACCGTTTTGCGTGACAAGGACGGTATGCCCAGTTTTAATGCCGCACATCGAGTGACCGTATTAGGACTTAACCGGCTATCCGCACCCAGCCGGCGACCGATATCAATACAAGAGAACGGGCCAGTTAAAAACTAGCCTGTTTTTGTACACCGACGCCGCAACGTAGATAGTTTCAACCGCCTGCTAACGCTCCACCGGAATCACTGTTACACGGATTGCCTGTTCTGCACGCTGATACAACAGCTCATAGCTTTGCCCTGCTTCAAGGGTTTTCAGGATAGCCGAGTATGTCGCCAGATTCCTGATTGCCTGACCATTCAACTGAATCAGTATGTCACCGGCCTGTAATTGTGCTTGCTGCGCCGGGGAATCCGCCAGGATACTGGCGATGCGCACGCCATCACCTGGGTAGGAGAAATCGGGTACCGTTCCCAAACTGATTTTACGCGTTGCCCCCTGGTTCTCTGCTGATGTGGCAATTTGCCTATTATCCGCTGCATTCAAGGTTACATTCAGAGGTTCGATCCGGTTTGACAGATATTCAGCCGCCTCTCGGAGTATGGATGCCACTTTAATCAGCCCCGGCGAATCAATTTTATCGATGGTATCGCCGGGTGCATGGTAGTCCTCATGGGCACTGGCAAAGAATTGTACAGCTGGCACACCTGCCTTGATGAAAGCAGCCTGATCGCTGGAGCCAAAATCATCCTGTACTGCATTAACGCGAATACCGGTTACAAAACCGGCGCCCCGGAATACATGGACAAGTTCCTTGGCCGTTCCCGTACCAAACACGGTGACCGGATTTTCATGCAGGCGTCCAACGGTATCCAGATTAAGCACAGTAACTATTTTCTCAACCGGGTAATCCATGGCTGCATCAATGTAATGTTTTGATCCCAGCAATCCGGCTTCTTCGCCCGTAAAAGCGACAAAAATAATACTGCGCGCCGGTTGCCACGATCGGGTAACCGATCGTGCAAGCTCCATCATCACGGCAACACCACTGGCGTTGTCATCGGCCCCATAATGAATTTTACCCTGATTGCCCGCACGCACATCCGGCCAGCCGGTTCCCAGATGATCATAATGGGCGCCGATAATTACACTCTGTGCTTTTAATTCCGGATGAGTCCCCGGCAGGATACCCACCACGTTGCGCAAAGTGATTTTGCCTTTAGGCTCGCCCACATCCTGCTGCCAGGTTTGATAGTAAGTATTATTGTCCCCTCCGGGCAATAACCCGGCCTTCTGGAAATTCATGGCGATATAATCAGCGGCCGTATCCAGTTCCGGACTGCCCAATTCACGTCCTTTAAATGATTCACTGGCCAGATGTGTAATATCCGCCAGCATCCGGCTCTCGGAAAAAACCGGCGGCAGTTGAGCCAGTGCACGGCGTGACGCTAAAGTCCCACTGCGATCCTTCACAATCGCCTTGCTGTCATTTTGCGTGATCCATTGTGCTAACGGCGATTCGGTGATCGGCCATTGACCCTTGTTCACATTGACCAGCTCACCGCTTTTAAAGACAAGATAGCTGTATTTACGATAGTGCGGCAGTTTGCTGCTCAGCTGCGCGATTGCTTCCGGATTATCCGAAGCCACCCATAACAGGGTTTTATCCGGATTTTCCGATTGTCTTGCGGTCAGGACAATCGAGTGTTCAAGACGTTGATACTGCTGGTTATCCAAAGCCAATTGCTGATTGTCATAACGCACACCCTGTCCTGCCAAGGAATCGAGTATTCTCTGCGTAAATTTATTTTTCCAACCCATCACCCAGACTGTCCGATCCGTTGGAATTGCAGTCAGTTGATCGTCACGGACCACTTCGAGCCGGCGCGTCTGTGTTCTCTGCCAGTTTTCCGCCAGATTGTCATACGCTTGCAGCACGGCATCATCAGCTTTGGACGGCAATATCAGCAAGGGCTGATCCGCACCGAATCCCTGCGACAATGCCGCCGGTATTTCACGACTATCCAGACGCCGGAATACATCAAACTGAGGATCAATCTCTATTCGCACCGGGCGCACCTTGAAATTCAGTTCGATCACATGGGTGCGCTGATTCAATACTACATGTGTCTGGAAAGCCTGTTTCTCATCCTCCAGATATACGGCTATCGGCACCTTCAAGTGATAAGGTTCACCTTGATGCGTTTGTTCCACAACGATTTGCAGCGTGTAGCCCTCTGTCGTCTTTTCCGCTTCAGCCCGGCGTAAGGTCAGATCAGGTGCTCCGCTTATTTGTATCCATTGTTTGAAGACAGGAGAAAAATCGGTATGGGTTATCTGACTGAAAGCTGCCTGCAAATCATCGAATGTCGCTTGCTTGAATTTATGCTGGCTATAAAAATGTCGCAATGCACGGATAAAATTCTCGTCCCCCGCTTCCTGGCGCAGCATATGAAAGAACATCATGATTTTACCATACCCTACCGCCTCAGAACTCGCACTGTGACGTGAAATAAACCGGGCAATTGGAAAATCCTTTTCCTTATTGACAAAATCAGCATATTTCTGCAACACATCACGGCGATATTCTTCCCCCTTCCCTCTTTGTTCATTTACCAGATGATCGGCAAGATAAGCCGTTAATCCTTCCGCCCAGTTTCCTCTGGCATAATCCACAAATACACCATTGCCCCAATAGTTATGCAGAATTTCATGAGGATAGGATGAATGCAGGATAAAAGGAAAGCGAATCACCTTGGAACCTAACAGAGTAAAAGAAGGCATGCCATAACCGGTTTCCCAGAAATTCTCGACCAAAGCAAATTTTGAGTAAGGATAGGGTCCCAGCAATTTGTTATACATGCCAATATACTGCGCGGTTGCTTCCAGATATTTCTGTGCCAGCGCCTCATCGGCACTGCGCAAATACACCAATGCCGTCACGGCGCCGATCGACTGGGTATACCGTTTATATCGGCCGGCAACGATATAGAGATCGTCCTGCGGATGCTGCTCTTCCCAGATAATTGTTTGCCAGGAATCCTTTTTTTCTTCACTGACCAAAGTACCCTGACTGACCACATCCCACCCTTCGGGGATTCGCACATTCATTCGGAATGACATCATCGGATCCTTATCGAACTGCGGATACCAGGCACTCGAATTCGCCAGAAAAACCCCTTCATCAGCAATCACGCCAGGCGTATAACTGAAGCTCCGCGCGTACTCCTGACCTGGTTCCTGCACCAGATGGTTAATCTTTCCACTGTAATGAAGCGTGACTGATGTCTGTTGCGCTGATAAAACCAGCGTGTAATGTTTTGTCGGGGCAGCTGATGCCGGTCTAGAATCCGGGCTGACTTCATGTGAAATGAGCTGTCCGCCTTCAACTGTATGAATCGTCAGATTGGCATGTAAACTGAACTGAAGATTGGTGGGCGTCGTCGGATCGTTCCGCAAATGCTCCGGTATGCGAATATGATCTTTAACATCCAGCTCTGATGAAACCGGCAATAATGAAACTTCCATCTGGTGATGAAATATCCGGTCATCCCCTTGCGCTGTCAGCGCAAAACACAGGGAATACATCGCCAGAATAGTGACGAGGTAAAATCTTATTATCTTTTGCATGCTTTCCTTAAATTCCATTCAATAATCCATCAGACTCTCAATTCTGGCAGATATGCGCAATATCTCACCATTCGCCGGATAGCACAATGCTTCAAACCCGATCGATTACCCATCGTATCAATCGATTATTTACATTTCTTTCAGCGCTATGTTTTAATGCTTTCCTTTTGTTACAAGGGTTACCCATCAAATGAGACTATCTATTGACGCACCTCGCTTTTCATTGTCCGGCATGGCATTACTCCTGGCTCTATGTACTGCAAATGCCCATGCCACAGACTTCATTTCCGGGGAATATCAGCTCTCCGACAAGGAAAAAAGAATCGGCGAAGCGTACTATCGGGCAGACATGCAGTGGATGGCCTATCAGGCGGAAGTATCCGATGACAATCCTTTTTATCAGATTTACCTGAAAAATCTTTCCAGCAGAAAAGTACAACAGGTGTCGCCAGGTGACGGCAAAACCACCTGTTCGTGGATTCACCCTTCACAGGAGAAGGTATTATTCTCATCCACCCATGCAGATCCAGATGCCAAGGCTAAAATGACTGCCGAGATCGAAAAAAGAAAAACAGGTGAGCAAAAATCCTATGCCTGGGATTACGATGAATTCTATGACATCTACGAGACCGATTTTGAGGGAGGAAAAATCAGGAACCTCACGAATGCCATGGGCTATGACGCAGAGGCTTCCTGGTCACCGGATGGCAAACTGATTGCTTTTGCCTCCAATCGCAGGGCTTATACCGAACAGCTATCCGATGAAGAAGCAGCATTGTTCAAGGCTAATCCGTCGTCCTTAATTGACATTTACGTCATGAATGCAGATGGTTCTAACGTAAAAAGACTCACGCACACCAGAACCTATGATGGCGGTCCATTTTTCAGCCCAGATGGTCAGCAGATCGTCTGGCGTCGTTTCTCAGAAAATGGCCGGGAAGCGGAAATATTTACCATGAATATCGACGGATCGGATCAAAAGCAGATTACGCGACTCGCTATGATGTCCTGGGCGCCTTTCTACCACCCTTCCGGGAAATATATCATTTTCTCTACGAACATCCACGGCCACAGAAACTTTGAACTGTACATCACCGATGTTGAGGGTAAGAAGGATCCTGTTCGCGTCACCGACAAGGAAGGTTTTGATGGATTGCCGGTTTTTACGCCTGATGGAAAATATCTGACTTGGACAAGCGATCGCACTCCCGAGAAGAGAGGCCATCTTTTTCATGGCAAGTGGGATCATGAAAAAGCGCTGGAGAGTCTTTCGTTGAAATAATTCCGGTTCGCTGGAGATACAGTGTGATCTGGCGTACTTCCAGCGATTCTCAGGTATTATTTAACACATTCAATCAACTCGAAAAGAACTTCTCGGTTCGTTCCTTCTCCGTGAAATAAAGCGGCTCCATCGGTTCAAGCGCATGCCCCCATGCCTGAATCTGCGCCC
>JBBTCY010000029.1:1192-5881 GCA_038043005.1 Pseudomonadota bacterium | reverse complement strand
CGCGCAATTTCTCATCAACAGCTGCTTTCGCATCCAGCTCAATCTGCAGGCGCTGATTGATTTCTTCCAGTAATCTGGATTCGGCATGAATGCGTGCTTTGGTTGCTTCTGCGGCAGCGGCTTCTCTGGCGATACCGGATTCAGACATGTCAGTGGCTATTTTCTCCGCATCCATTTTTTCCCGTGCGACAATGGTTGCTTTTGCATCCGCTTTTGCCCGTTTTTTGGCTTGTTCGGTTGCTTTTTCTTCTGCATCCGCTTTTTCCTGTGCTGCACGCATTGCGGCCATTTCAGTCTGTACTCTGGACTCGACAGATTTTCTGGCATCCGATTCGATAGCCAGACGCATATTGGCCTGTGCCAGTAGTTGTGCTTCTTGATTTGTGCGAATCTGAATTTCTTCGATCAATAGCTTTTCAGCTACAGCCTGTGCCTGAGCCAATGCCAGCGATTTTTCATTTTCCAGGATTTTTGTATAGGCAATGGCCTGCGCACTTGTTTCGGCTTCAATAACGGCCAATGCTATCAATCTGGCTTCTTCAGCAGCCTTGGCGCGATTAGCGGCAGCTTCCAGAGCCTCTCTTTCGATTAACAGATTGGCATTTTCCTTATCAAGCGCTTCCGCTTCCTGCCGGATTCGTTGATACGCTTTCTCAAGCACAGCTTCTTCTGTCTTGAGTCGGGCATGTAAAAGTACCGATAGTTCTTTTTCAGCAAGAATCTTTTCTTCGGCCAGTTGCTTTGCCTTGATTTCCAACTCTTTGTTGGCATTTGCTCCGGCGGTGGCGAGCATCTCAGCTTTAGCTCTGGCTCGGGCTGCTTCGGTGGCGTCTGCTTCCGCCTGCACTCTTGCTTCAGCTGCCATTCTGGCGTTGGCTTCCGCCCTGGCTCTTGCTTCAGCCGTGACTTTGGCCTTGGTATCGGCGGCAATCCGTTTCTGAGCTTCCTTGATTGCCAGATCTTCCTCTTTTAGACGGTCTTGTAGCATCATGTCACACTGTTGCTGAATATCAGTGGTGGATGGGGACTGCGCATTATCAGTCAATGTGGCAGCCGGTCCTAAGTAATAATCAAGCATGCTCGCATCATCACCATAATTAGGCGTCGATGCGGAAAATTTACGCAATGAATTCAGTAAGCGAAACTTAAATGTCATGGATTATTAACCATGCCCGCAGATATAAGCTGCTAGCATCAAAGAAACGGAATATATAGGGTAGTTACTGTATCAGGTTTGTATCGGAACTCAGTGCTGAAAAAGAAGGGGAATATTGTCTGTTTATGGGGTATGAAAAATAGTGTGTTCATTCTGGGGGTGAATATTAACGACAGTGCACTAATATATTGATTTATGAATATATTTATTCATCATATGAAGATGGGGAAATGCACTACGGCATATCAATCTTGTCGATATTGGTGATGCTCATCATGACATTCAATCCATCCTGAACAAAGTGTTCCAGGATCGGTGCATAAAAAGACATGCTGAGTGCCAGAACGAGGAAGCCGATCGACAAGGTCAGCGGGAAACCCACTGCAAAAATATTCAACTGCGGTGCGGCGCGGGTCAGTATTCCCAAGGCAAGGTTGGTGATCAATAACGCGGTCAACACCGGCAGGGATAATTGAAGGCCTGATTTAAAGATTTCTCCGCCCCATCTGGCCAATGCGCTGAACATTGTTTCATTGATGTTATCAAGACCCACGGGCAATGTGCTGAAGCTTTGTGAAATCAGGGCGATCATGATCAGATGGCCGTTGATCGCAAGAAATGCGAGGCTGGCAATGACACCCAGAAAACGACCAACGAGCGGGACCTGGCCGGCATGCTGCGCATCAAAGAAAACGGCAAAACCCAGACCCATTTGCAAACCGATCAGTTCACCAGCCATTTCGACGGCTACAAATACAATACGCATGACAAAGCCAATGGCAACACCGATTATGATCTGCTGCAGAAGAATGATCAGACCCACGCCGGACGCGGGATCAATGTGCGGTAATGATTTTTCTACGGTTGGTGTGACCAGAATCGTGATCATAATGGCGAGTCCGAGTTTTACCCGCACGGGAATGCTCGGATTGCCCAGAATGGGCGCACTGGCGATCAGCGCCAGGATTCTGCTCAGCGGCCAGAGAAATGTGGCCAGTAATGTATTGAGTTCTGCGGTGGTGATACTGAGCATTGTGTTTTACCACGTAGTTGATCTGATCACTGTTTAAAATTACTGGTTAGTAATTTTGTGAAAACCGGTCTGGTTTATCCAACTGCCAGCCAGGGAATGCTGGAAAAAAGGCGATGCATATAGTCGACCATCAGGTTAAGCATCCAGGGACCTGCCAATATCATGACGATGAACATAACCAATAGCTTGGGTATGAAGGATAAGGTCATTTCATTGATCTGCGTGGCGGCCTGGAAAATGCTGACAAGCAGACCGGTTGCCAGGGCAGCCAGCAACAGGGGCGCAGAGATCATGAAGGTAAGTTCAAGGGCTTGCCGACCGATGGTCATCACGCTTTCCGGGGTCATGGACTATTTCCTGTCAGGTATAGAAGCTTTGTGTCAGCGAGCTGATCAATAGATGCCAGCCATCCACTAGAACAAAAAGCATTAATTTGAATGGCAGTGAAATAATCATGGGCGATAGCATCATCATACCCATGGACATCAATACGCTGGATACGACCATATCGATGATCAGAAAAGGGATGAATACGATAAAGCCGATCTGGAAGGCTGTTTTTAGTTCACTGGTGATATAGGCGGGTACGAGTATTTTAAGCGGAACATGCTCAGGGCTTTCCAGCTCTTCACTTTCTGAGATCTTTACGAATAACGCCAGATCGGTCTCCCGGGTTTGGTGCAGCATGAATTTTTTTAAGGGCACGCTGGCTTTTTCCGCAGCTTCCATGATGTTTATCTTGTCTTCGGAGAACGGCAGATAGGCTTCGGTGTAAATGCGGTCAATAACGGGTGACATGATAAAAAAGGTCAGGAATAACGCGAGTCCCAGTAAAACCTGATTGGGGGGTGAGGACTGCGTGCCAAGCGCCATCCGTAACAGCGACAGAACGATGATAATGCGTGTAAAGCTGGACATCATCAGAATCATCGCCGGGATGAATGTGAGTGAGGTCAGTAATAAGAGTGTCTGTAGGTTCAACGTATAGGTTGAACTGCCATTGGCATTTGGTGTGCTGGTGAATGCCGGGAATCCGGATTTCTGGGCCAGTACCGGCAAAGCCGTACAACCAATCATCAGTAATATGATCTGGAGCAGGCAGCGTATTTTAACCTGGGTCGGAGTCTGGCGAGGTTCCGGATGGGATATGCACTGAATCGCTGCATGCCGATCGACGGAGTGACAGTGTAAAGTCAGGTTATTGGGCATTATTTTTTTCCATGCTTTGACTTAACTGCGTTGAAAAATTGTCAGGCGATACAGTCTTGAGTACTTTATCTGTACTGTCTGATGCGGGTTTTTCCATGCTGTGCAGTCGATTAACACGTCCTGGTGCAACACCCAGTACAAGCCAGGTATTCTCGATCTCTACAATAACCACCCGTTCACGCTGGCCAACGCCGGTTGCGGCAACCACTTTAAGAGCGCCCGCTGCGGCCGTTGGAATAATGGCAAAACGCTTCAGTAGCCACGTGATGGCACCAATGACTGCCAGTACCAGCAACAGGCCGACAATCATCTGTACCACTCCTTCTGTTGATATTACCGGAGGGGGAGGTGTATAGGCTGGTTTTTCCATTTCAGCCAATGCATTCAATGGAAACAGGAACACTGACAGGAGCAGATAGCGATTGGGCATAAATGGGCTTTAGTGGAATTTAATGAGTCTTAGCGGTTAAGCTTGCGGATACGTTCGCTGGGGGTGATGATATCGGTCAGGCGGATACCGAATTTATCGTTCACAACCACCACTTCACCCTGTGCGATTAAACAACCGTTGACCAGTACATCCATGGGTTCGCCGGCCATGCCATCCAGTTCTACAACAGAACCCTGTGCCAGTTGCAGTAAATTCTTGATGGCGATTTTGGTACGGCCCAGTTCAACAGTCAGTTGCACGGGGATATCAAGAATCATATCGATGTCGTTGCGTGTATTGGACAACACGCCATCTTTCGAGAATTCTTCAAACACCGTAGCAGAAGCAGTTTGCGCGCCCAAGGCGGTATCACTTTCCTCGGCTGTCGGCTTCAAATCAGCAGCAGTACTTGCTTCAGCTTCATCGGGAACGGAAGCGGCCTGTTCTGCCATCGCGGCGGCCCAGTCATCCACTTCAGCTTCAGCTTGTTCGTTTGCGGGGGTTTCTTCTGACATGTTAATCTCCGTTCAATTATTCATTATCTGACTGTTGGGAAAGCATGGTATTTACTCTGAGCGCATACTGGCCATTGATAATGCCGTAGCGGCATTCCATGACCGGTACGCTATCCACCTCGGCTGTAATGGTTTCAGGAATATTGAGTGGAATGACATCACCCACCTGCATGCCCAGAATCTGATCAAATGTAACTTTTGTATGGCCCAGATTGGCGATCAATTCCACTTCGGCAATCTGGATCTGTTTTGACAATAGACGGACCCAACGTTTATCGACTTCCATATGATCGCCTTGCAATGAGCTGTAAAGAATATCGCGGATAGGCTCAATCATTGAGTAAGG
>JBBTCY010000029.1:0-1092 GCA_038043005.1 Pseudomonadota bacterium | reverse complement strand
ATTATCGACAATCAGGAAGATCAGATCAGGCTCAAAAACCAGTAGTGCAGTGCCGCGTAGCGGTTTCATATGCACCATGTTGAGGTTGCTGGGAACCACCAGATTTCGTGAGAATTCGCTGAATTTAATCACTTTGACCGGACCGACGGAAATATCGACAGTACGTCGCATGAAATTGAATAGCCCGATGCGCAATAATCGTGCAAAGCGTTCGTTGATGATCTCATACGTGGGCATCCGGCCCCGTACGATTCGTTCCTGTGTTGCAAGGTTATAAGAACGAACTCCAGATGTATCCTCTTCTTTCGGTGCATCATCGCTATCACCGATAGCACCTTTAAGAAGCGCATCAACTTCGTCTTGAGAGAGGAAATCTTCAGCCATTTTTACTGAATCACAAAAGAGGTAAACAGCACTTCTATGACATCTTTCTTCATTTCCTCTGTGTCAAGCGATTGTCTGATCTCGCGTAAAATTTCCAGACCCAGTTGTTCCTTGCCCAGTTTTGGGCTCAGATCAGATGATTTCTTGCTTGAAAGCAACAACAGGATGCGATTGCGGATTTCAGGCATCTGCTTTGAAATCATGGTGCCCACATTTGATTCCCGTGCTTTGATCGTCAAGCCAACTTGAAGGTATTGACCATTTTCTTCGGGCTGAAGATTTACTGTAAAAGTATCAAGATTAATGAACGTAACAGGTTTTTCTTTAGGTTGCTCCGGTTCTGCGGCAGCGTCAGCAGAGTTTTTCATAAAGTACCAGGTACCGCCAGCACCCGCTCCAATTGCAATACTGGCAATCAGAATGATGATCATCGTACGTTTTTTACTTGGCTTACCTTCAGTTTCAGCTGGTTTCTCAGTTGGTTTTGACATTTTACTAAGCTCCTTGTTCGATGGGCTTAATTATGTGAGATGGTGATGCAATGTGATGTGGTAAATAACAATGAAATAATACGGCTATTTCCAGATACGAGGCATTTCGTTATGGAGGGTTGGTGTTGGTGATTGATACACAATGGGTTGTGTGTTTTATTGGTATTATTTATTGGAATCTTCAGTTACTTCGATATTAATCGGCAGCGCTGGCAGG
>JBBTCY010000028.1:0-2083 GCA_038043005.1 Pseudomonadota bacterium | reverse complement strand
GCATTACCAATCAGCGATACAGCGGTAAAGCGGCAATGCGTTTTTCGATATCGTCCATCATGCGTTTATAAGGGAGTGATCCGATACCACCAAAACGTTTCTTGAATTCGGCTTCAGGCATAAATTCTGGCAGATCCACAATTTTTGGCAGGATATCTGAATCACGGATATTCGCAGCAACCTGACGTTGCAATCGCAGCGCCGATTCATTATTCCTTACTGCGAGTTCGCCAAAGCGCGTACCGGCACGATCAGCAGCGATATCGTTAAAGCTGAATCCACTACCACCGCGCGAATCATCGATTTCCTTGTAAAGTCCGATAGCGTCTGAGAGTGGTGCACCTGCGTTAGCGGATATCGCAGCGGATATCGTAAAATGCTGCGCAAAATCCTCACGTCCAGCCAGCAGTACCTTGCGCGATCTGGGTTGCGGCCACTCTCTCGCGGCGGGCACGATGGCTTTGAGTCCCTTGCCATTTACGAAGAACGCCAGCACCACAATTGCAGCACGGTTTTCCATCACAGCATCCCCGTTCCTGGAGCGTTCATCCGCCAGCCTGAACAGCGGCATCATCACATCGGCAAGCGTCATGGCAGCCGTACCGGAATCGCTGCGATCATTCTCGGCAAGTCTCTCCTGATAGGCCTTTAATCGTTCCTGTTCTTCGCGTGACAGCATGGTGCTCCTGATTCTGTCCGGCAGATCCGCTTGCCAGTCATAGACCACAGTGAATCGGCCATCCGCCACACTGATTTTCTTAATGACATCACTTGCGATCTGGTAATCCTCGCGCGTGTTGAGCCGTTGCAGTGCGTATTCGAGCAGCATATCCGCGAACTGTTTCGGAACCGACAATTGCCCGACCTGCAATGTATCAAAAACCGGGAGCCCATCGGTTTCATGCAGCAATGCCGAGATGTTCAGAAATCGTCCAAAGGGATTGTCTGGAAGTTCGAAACTGGCGGAAAGCATCACCTTGCCCGGCTGTAGCACAATGCGAGAGCTGCCTCGAGCGTACTGGTTGACAAGATAGTTGACGGCCAGATCAATTTCTTCCTGTGAGAGCACAAGGGTGCGCAGAACACCTGATTTCATCGTGCGTGGATCATTCTTCTCGACGATGCGCTTGGCACGCTCAATATGTGCCGGTGTAAATTCAGCAGTACGATTAACCGCAGGTTGTTCTGCCATCATCAGATAGAGGATATCACTGAACGCAAATGGGATCGCGATCAGCAACAATAGGAATACATATACGATAAATCTCATCGATTATCAGGTTTCAGGAATTTATGTATCTTGAGTCGTCAGCACCAAAAAATCATATGGGTAGTAAAAATCAAAACTCACAATGCCTCATAGCGAATCTCCACCACTTCCAGCTCTTCCAATCCGCCTGGCGTATGCAGCGGCACGATATCCCCTTCGCGCGCCTTGAGCAGTGCCTTGGCCAATGGAGAAATCCAGCTGATGCGGCCATGGCTGGGGTCTACTTCGTCCATGCCGACGATACTGTAGGTGTGTTCCTTGCCTTGGGCATTGCAGACGGTCACGGTGGCGCCGAAGAACACCTGATCACATTCACCGCGTTGCGCGGGATCGACTACTTCGGCGTTATCCAGACGTTTGGACAGGAAACGCAGGCGGCGGTCGATTTCACGCAGGCGTCTCTTACCATAAATATAATCGCCGTTTTCTGAACGGTCACCATTGGAAGCCGCCCAGGTAATGGTTTTAACCAATTCCGGGCGTTCCACTTTCCACAATTGATCAAACTCTTCCTTCAACCGCTGATGCCCGGCGGGGGTGATATAGTTTTTCACGCCCTGGGGTAATTTCGGCGAACTATCCAGTTCGTCGTCATCCTCGCT
Organism: Pseudomonadota bacterium; assembly: GCA_038043005.1. Lineage (GTDB taxonomy): Bacteria > Pseudomonadota > Gammaproteobacteria > Burkholderiales > Nitrosomonadaceae > Nitrosomonas. The sequence continues at coordinate 211 of JBBTCY010000028.1, read as the reverse complement.
TTCCTTGGTAAATGCCTTACTCATACTTGAAAACTTTCATTGGGAAGGACACAGAGAGGTTAGGGTAGAAACTTCGACCGTTGATTCAAGATAACCGGTCGTGCTTGAGTTGATATTTCTCAGCGGCGATCTACGGATCATCGGAATGAATGTACTGAAAGTCGGATTGGCTGTCAAATTCACCGGCGAGCGATCCGGCGCCCACCCATTC
>JBBTCY010000027.1:0-9967 GCA_038043005.1 Pseudomonadota bacterium | reverse complement strand
CTGATGTTTCGTTATGCTTACAATTACATTTTAGCCAAAACTTCTGCAATCGTTTGTCCCATCAGGGATGGCGTTGGGCAAATGGTGACGCCAAGCTCTTTTAATATCGCCACCTTTTCTGCGGCACTCTCACCCGCCGATGAAATAATGGCGCCTGCATGTCCCATGCGTCGTCCTTCCGGCGCGGTTAAGCCCGCAATGTAGGCTACCAGCGGCTTGGTCATGTTTTCCTTGGCAAACCGGCCGGCTTCGACTTCCTGCGGGCCACCGATTTCACCAATCATAAGCGCCACTTTGGTTTCAGGATCCTGTTCCAGTCTTTCAAGAATATCACGGTGTGAGCTGCCGGTGATCGGATCGCCGCCAATACCAACAGAAGTCGAAATCCCGATTCCCAGCAGTCGCATCTGGTCGGCAGCTTCGTAACCTAATGTACCGGAACGGCCTACAACGCCAACATTTCCACGTATGTAAATATGACCTGGCATGATTCCCAGCATAGCGCGACCTGGGCTGATGGTACCGGCACAGTTGGGGCCGGCCAGTAACATGCGTTCTTCCCTGGGGAATCGACGCAGGAAGTTCTTGACCGTCATCATGTCCTGGGTCGGGATGCCATCGGTAATGGATACGCAGTATTTGATGCCTGCATCAGCGGCTTCCATGATGGAATCGGCTGCAAATGCCGGTGGCACAAATACAATGCTGGCTTCCGCACCGACCTGATCGACCGCTTCTTTGACAGTATTGAATACCGGCAATCCCAGATGGGTTTGCCCCCCTTTGCCAGGGGTTACACCGCCGACCACATTGGATCCGTAGTCAATCATTTCCTGGGCATGGAAGGTACCGATTTTTCCGGTAAACCCTTGAACAATAATTCGTGTATTCTCGTTGATTAATATCGCCATTTTGTACTCTCTAGGCTTCTCTTGCTACGACTTCGTTGCGGGCGCGCACGACTTTCTCCGCTGCGTCCGCCAACGTGTCGGCTGTGATAATCGGCAGGCCGCTGTCCGCTATAATGCGGCGGCCTTCTTCTACGTTGGTTCCCGACAGGCGAACGACCAGAGGAATTTTCATGTCGATATTCTTGACCGCATGCACAACCCCTTCCGCGATCCAGTCACAGCGGTTGATGCCTGCAAAAATGTTGACCAGCATGGCTTTGACGCCGGAATCTGCTAATACCAGACGAAAAGCTTTTTCTGTGCGCTCCGCCGAAGCGCCGCCACCCACATCGAGAAAGTTGGCAGGCTCGCCACCGGCCAGTTTAATCATGTCCATGGTTGCCATCGCCAGACCGGCACCATTAATCATGCAACCGATATCGCCATCCAGTCCGACATAGCTCAAGCCTGCTTCGGCTGCGGCGACTTCACGGTGATCGACTTGCGTATTGTCACGTAATTCTGCAATTTTATGGCGGCGGAACAGGGCATTCTCGTCAAAAGCCATTTTGGCATCCAGTGCAACAATCTCGTTATTGGTGGTCAGGACGAGTGGATTGATTTCCAGAATATTGGCATCCAGATCACGCAAAGCACGATAACAGCCTTTAATGGTTTTGACCGCATGATTAAGTTGAGCGGGGTCGATATTCAGGGCAAAGGCCATTTTCCTGGCCTGAAAATCCTGCAATCCGACCGCCGGTTCGATATAAATCTTGATAATCGCTTCCGGATTGGTCTCGGCTAGCTTCTCGATTTCCATGCCGCCTTGCGCTGAGCCGACCATAATAACCCGTTCACTGCTGCGATCAATCATGAAGGACAGGTACATTTCCTTGGCGATGCTGGTTCCAGCTTCAATATATAGCCGGGAGCAGATTTTACCGGCAGGTCCTGTTTGATGCGTCACCAGATTTTTTCCCAGCAATTCTTCCGCGGCCTTTTCGACTTCGCCATGTGATCTGCAAACCTTGATTCCCCCGGCTTTACCGCGCGCGCCGGAATGGATCTGGGCCTTGATAACCCATACATCACCATCTATTTCTCTTGCCCGTTGTACGGCTTCTACCACGCTGTAGGCCAAACCGCCTTCAGCGATCTTGACACCGTATCCAGACAGGATCTCTTTTGCCTGATATTCGTGAATATTCAATTCAATTTCCTCATCAATCGTATTAACTTCATAAGGTATTACATTAAAAGTAAAATTATGCGTTGATCTATTTGCTGCCAGCCAGGATTAAAGAAATACCGGCTATTTCAGCAGTGCTAATTTACTCGGTCACTCATGAAAAAGGCCGCTGAATGCGGCCTCAATCTTATTTATTATTTTTTGCTGCAATCGCTTCAGCTACTTTTACCACATTATTAGCCATTCTTTCCGAAGCTGCATCGATCAAGCGGCCATCCAGTGCGGCAGCACCCTTGCCTTGTGCAGCGGCTTCTTTTAATGCCGCCAGAATTCGTTTTGCTTTCTCAATTTCACGGGCTGGTGGCGTAAATACATCATTGGCCAGCGCTATTTGCGATGGGTGAATCGCCCATTTTCCTTCACAGCCCAATGCGGCTGCACGTTTCGCGGCGAGAACGAAGCCATCCGGATCCTTGATATCGCCAAAAGGACCATCAATAGGCCGCAAGCCATAGGCGCGGCAAGCCACAATCATGCGACTGATTGCTGAGTGCCATTGATCGCCGGGATAATCCGGGTTCAGGCCACCGATATTAACTGTTCTGGCACGGTTGCTGGCTGCGTAATCGGCAACGCCAAAATGCAGTGCTTCCAGTCGTCCGGCTGCACCATTGCGAGCGATGTCTTCCACATTGGCCATGCCCAGGGCCGTTTCGATCAAGGCTTCCAAGCCAATGCGGTTTCTCAGGCCTTGCTGCATCTCGAGCTGGCTGACCATGGCTTCGACCATATAAATATCCGCATAAACGCCCGCTTTTGGGATCAACAGCGTGTCTATCTTGTGGCCGGCCTGTTCCACCAGATCCACGACATCACGAACCATGTATTGGGTATCGAGGCCGTTGATACGCACCGATACGGTGATGCCATGACCTTTCCAGTCCAGATCGTTAATAGCCTGGATAATGTTTTTACGTGCTTTGAGCTTGTCATCCGGTGCTACGGCATCTTCGAGATCCAGAAAAACAAAATCCACGCCACTTTTCAGTGCTTTCTCAAACATCTCCGGGCTGGAGCCTGGAACAGCCAGTTCACAGCGTTGCACCCGTTGGACATTGGTTTCATATAGCGTGTGACTCATTTTTCCTCCAGAATTAATAAATAGTTAAAGTAATCGGCACGATGCAATGGGAGCGTGCCAAATGATTACTTGTTTAAAGCGTCATCTCACCTTGTTTAACCTAAGCGCGGGATTATAGCATTCGTTGTAATGGTGGCTTTAGCAGTGCAGATAATATCGATGCGGTGAATATATTGAATGGGTTGTATTTAAAGGCTAATTAATCAGCAAATTATATCTTTTTCCCGGAAATTAATCTACTGCCAGTCAAAGTATGGTGCATGCATTTGCGGCAATTGATAATTTCCGATAGCGTGCGAGCCACTCCAGAGGGATCGCTGATCCAGGCACTCCGGGCTGTGATGGGCGTGCCGCCATGATGGCACCCAGCATAATGGCGCGTCCGCAACTGTCACCGCCGATACGGATATTTTCTTCAATGGCATGGCGATAATTTATGGCGTGTTGCGCAATATGTGCCATGACGGGAATGCCTTCCAGGACATGACACGCTGAACCAAAGCGATTGGCAATGGCCAAGCTGTCCAAGGTATGGGCATTCAGTGCTTCTTTCAGCAACGGGGACAGTTTTTCTCCTGCTAATGGCAACGCATGAAATAAAGCCTGTTGGATAGACTTGCCATTGAGTACTTTACGCAAAACGATGGCGATATATTGTGCGGCCGATACCGCATCATTGTTGTGATTGGTCAGGCGTACCACCTGCTCAATCTTTTCCAGCAGTGCATCCTGTGTACCTGTATGCGCAGCAACCACGACGGGTATCGTGGACAGGGCTGAAAATTGATCGTCATCTGCTCCCGATCTTTCTGGATAGTCAGCCGGTTTGAGTGGTAACAAGGTCTGCAAGGTTAATCGTGTTGGCGAGTCAACATAGCCTACATAAGCACCACCTGGCCCAAAATAGTTTTGGTATTCCGTTTGATATTCAATCCGATTAAATTGTCGGTGCCTGGCTTGGTGACGCGCCATGAGCAGGCATAATTCACCGTAACCCGATGAGTCCCCGGATAATTTATTGCCATGGGCAAAGTATCCTTTGGTATCGGCGTAGTGATCAGGATTCGGCTGCAGGAAGACTAATCCATGGGTTTTTTCTATGTGCGCAATTCGATCGGGATCATATAGCCAGTGCAGGCCCAGTGCGGCGGAATCCGCAACCAGGGCACCCATGACGGCTGCAATACGAGGGTCGAGGTGGATATCAGAATTCATAATTATGTGCTAAAGAATTAGTAGTTTCCCGACTTACTGAATCTCTTCAGTATCGGGAATTCGACGTGCTTCGTCTTCAAGCATGATGGGAATGCCATCCTTGATCGCAAATGCGAGGCGATCGGGTTTGCAGATCAGTTCCTTATCATCTTTTCTGTATAAGAGCGGACCTTTACATAACGGACACACCAGGATATCGAGAAGTTTTGCATCCATAATTTTCCTTGATTGATAGTTTTTGCCTATTGGCTTATTTGTCTGCCAGCTATTTTATAGCTTGCTGAGTATGTCATCCAGCTGATCCAGACTGGTATATTGAATAACAATATTACCTCGTCCATTTTTTAGGGATTTAATGGCCACCTGCGCACCGAGTCGTTCGGATACATTTTCCTGTAAGCGTAGCAAATCCCGGTCCTGTTTTTTTACTTTTTTAGTCGATGGGTGTTCGATCTGGTTAACGAGTTTCTCTGTTTCCCGGACAGACAGTTGCTTATGGGCGATCAAATTTGCAATTTTAATCTGATCGACCGGTGAAAGTGCCAGCAACGCACGGCCATGCCCCATATCGATTTTTCCTTGCATCATTAATTCCTGTACGGGTGCTGAAAGATTGAGCAAACGCAATAAATTGGAGATGGTGCTACGCGAATTACCAAGCGCCTCACCGGCTGTCTGGTGCGTCATGCCAAATTCATTGATCAATCGCTGGATACCAAGGGCTTCTTCAAGCGGATTCAGATTCTCGCGTTGAATATTTTCAATGAGCGACATGGCCAATGCCGATTCATCCGCTACCTCCCGGATGAGTGCAGGGACTTCGGCCAGCCCTGCTAATTTTGCCGCGCGCCATCGCCTTTCACCGGCAATAATTTCATAGCGTTCCGCGCCGATGGGCCGCACCAGAATAGGTTGCATGATGCCTTGTACTTTAATGGATTCAGCTAATTCCGACAGTGCAGCCTGGTCCATGTTGGTGCGCGGTTGATATTTACCCGGCTGCAATACCGAAATTTCAAGGTTCTGCAATGATTCTACCGATGCGCTACTGTCTTCATTGCGGGATAGCAAGGCATCCAGACCGCGCCCCAATCCTTTTAGTTTCGCCATGGTACTTACTCCCTGATATTGCGGTGATTATTTACTTTCTTATGCATTGAGCACTTCTCTGGCAAGCTCTAAATAAGCTTGCGCGCCTTTTGATTGCGCGTCATGGTACAGAACCGGCAAACCGAAACCCGGCGCTTCGGCAAGCCGTATATTGCGTGGGATGACTGTGCGATAGACTTTGTCGCCAAAGTGTTTCTGTAGTTGATCAGATACCTGCTGGGCAAGGATACTGCGCGGATCAAACATGGTGCGTAACAGTCCTTCGATGTGCAGTTTTGGATTAAAATTACTGCGCACCTTCTTGATGGTATTAACCAGATCACTGAGGCCTTCCAGTGCGTAATATTCGCACTGCATGGGAATCATGACCGCATGGGCGGCGCACAGTCCATTCAGTGTCAGCAGATTCAAGGCGGGCGGGCAGTCGATCAGGATGTAATCATAGTCATGGTAAATGTCTTCCAGCGCTGTTTTTAAACGTGCTTCCCGATGCGCCATATCAACCATCTCAACCTCAGCACCGGCCAGATCTCGATTGGCTGGAATGAGGTCATATTTGCCTTGAGTCGCTTTGATGCGGGCTTCCGCTATGGTTTGATCACCGAGCAATACGTGGTAAACCGTAGTCTGTATGCTTTGCTTGTCAGTACCGCTACCCATGGTGGCATTGGCTTGTGGGTCAAGATCGATCAATAAAACCCGTTTATCGGAGGCGGCCAGGCTTGCGGCCAGGTTGACGCTGGTCGTGGTTTTTCCAACCCCGCCCTTTTGATTGGTAATTGCAAGAATTTTCGTCAAGATAGTTACCCCTGTGTTCATCGGCCAACATTGAAAGAGTCATGCACTTAATCTGGCGTTATCATTTTTTTATAATAATCAGTTCCCGCGAAGCAGCCAGATTGGGTACCGTGAGCGCAATAGCTGCTTCAATATAATAAGGTGCATTGATTTGTGCTTTCTCGGTATCCGAACAGTTTGCCTTCATTGCCGCCCATCGACATTCTGCATTATCGTGACTGGCCAGGTGGCCGGTGAGCTGTATAAACTCGCCTAAATTTGAGAATGCCCGTGTGATGATGGTATTTGCCGCTTTCTCCACCTGAAATTCTTCGATTCGTGACGGAAAAACAGTGACATTATCCAATGCTAATTCGATCCTGACTTGCTGCAGGAAGGATGCCTTTTTCTGGTTGCTCTCAACAAGATCAACTTGCCAATCGGGCTTTGCCAGCGCAATCGGCAAGCCGGGCAATCCCGCGCCACTGCCGACATCGACAATATGCGGCCCCGTGATATGCGGTATTACCGCCAAGCTGTCCATTATATGTTGTATCAGCATATCTGCCGGATTTTTAATGGCTGTTAAATTATGAATCCGGTTCCACTTCTCGATCAGTAGCAAATATCGATGAATTAATTCATGAATATCATTTCTTTGCGCTGAAATATCAAAATCCAATGCCTGCAGGTTTTGTGCAATTTGTGTTGACAGATTCATGCACTTTGTTTCTTGTCATGAGAATTAAAGCCACGCTTCAAATGCACCAGCAGCAATGCGATCGCGGCCGGTGTGACGCCGGAAATCCGGGAAGCCTGGCCAATCGTTTCTGGTTTGTATTGATTCAGTTTCTGCTGCACTTCATTGGATAATCCTTTTACTGTCTTGTAATCCACATCCGTTGGCAACAATGTGGATTCGTATTGTGCCTGGCGTGAGACTTCCTCATGCTGGCGCTGAATATAACCATGATATTTTGCCTGTATCTCAACCTGTTCGGCGACCTGGTTGTCGCCGACCATAGATCCCGTGCCAGGCAGCGACATCAGGCTGGCATAGGTTACATCCGGGCGGCGCAGCAGCTCGGTCAAAGTATATTCACGCTCAATCCCTTTACCCAGAACCCGCATGGCATCAGCTTCCGGTAATGCATCGGGAAACAGACGCACTGAATTAAGCCGTTGTTGTTCTTTCTCAATGGCAGTCTGTTTTTTTGTAAACGCGGCCCACCGCTGATCATCAACAAGACCCAGATTTCTCCCCATCTCGGTTAAACGCAAATCAGCATTATCTTCCCGCAATTGCAACCGGTATTCCGCCCGACTGGTAAACATACGGTATGGTTCCGTTACACCTGCTGTTATCAGATCATCGACCAGCACACCCAGATAGGCTTCATTTCTTTGCGGTAGCCATGCGTCCCTTTCCTGAATTTTGAGCGCGGCATTAATCCCTGCCAATAAACCTTGTGCAGCAGCTTCTTCATAGCCGGTCGTACCGTTTATCTGCCCTGCAAAGTATAAATTCTCCATGGTTTTGGTTTCAAGCGACCGTTTCAGGTTGCGCGGGTCGAAATAATCATATTCAATGGCATAGCCAGGCCGCGTGATGTGCGCATTTTCAAGCCCTGCGATAGAATGAATCAGTTTGACCTGCACCTCAAAAGCAAGGCTGGTGGAAATGCCGTTGGGATATATCTCATGTGTGCTGAGGCCTTCCGGCTCCAGAAAAATGGAATGGGTGTCGCGGGAAGAAAACCGTACCACCTTATCTTCGATAGAAGGGCAGTATCTCGGCCCGATGCCTTCTATCTTGCCGGTGTAGAGGGGCGAATCAACCAATCCGTCGCGAATGATTTCATGCGTGATCGCGTTGGTATTCGTGATCCAGCATGAAACTTGCGGAGGGTGTGGAATCTCGGCGCCCATGAATGAAAAAATCGGAGTTGGCTGATCGCCAGGTTGCTCTTGCAGTTTTGCATAATTCATGCTGCGGCCATCGATACGTGGCGGCGTGCCTGTTTTTAATCGACCGACTGGAAATTCCATTTCGCGCAAACGATGTGCCAGTGTAATCGAGGGTGGATCACCCGCCCGCCCGGCCTTAAAATTTGTTTTGCCAATATGCGCCATGCCCGCTAGAAATGTGCCGACGGTCAATATGACCGCGCGTGCGCTGAACTGAGGGCCTAACTGGGTGACAACGCCCGTTACCCGATCGCCTTCCAGCAAAAGATCATCCACTCCTTGCTGCATTACCCGGAGATTTGGTTGATTTTCTATGCGCTTGCGGATTGCTTGCCGGTAAAGTACACGGTCGGCTTGTGCGCGAGTGGCGCGGACAGCCGGACCTTTGCTTGAATTCAGTATACGGAACTGGATGCCGGCTTCATCCGTCGCGACCCCCATCGCACCACCCAGTGCATCGATTTCCTTTACTAGATGACTTTTTCCGATACCGCCGATGGACGGGTTGCATGACATTTGACCAATCGTTTCGATATTGTGCGTAAGTAATAGCGTTCTATGTCCCATGCGTGCCGCAGCCAATGCTGCTTCAGTGCCCGCATGACCGCCACCGACTACGATTATTTCGAATTCATTGTGATTGTTCATGTAACGGTGTACCTGTTTTTCTGTAAATCATGGATAATTGGCTATTTGCATAGAGGGTTTTGTGGTGATGTTTCACGTGAAACATTCTGGCGCTATCTGAAAAAGATACTGTTCTGGCGCGTTATTATAGGCGTGACCAAACAGGGCATGCAAATTTATGTGTATTGTATCTCGGCGTAAACATATTGAAGATTTTCAGAATCAACGAACAATGGTTTGTGATCCAAGTAGTGGCATGGTGATTCTCTTGACGTGCATCCTGTGCTGAGCAGTAATGGAGTGTTGGTTATTTTAGTATGAAATCCACGCGATTACCTTGTTTTTCATTATCTTCATTTTTTCTGGTTTCATGCGTACCAATAATAAACACGCGATCACTGGCAATTTCACCCTGTTCGATTAGCCAATTGCTGGTCATGATGGCACGGCGTTCCGCCAATGCCCGCAGATCATTCTCGGTAACTTCGATATTCGCCAGCATGAGTTGTTCCATTTCTGTAACAGGCAATTTCTTGGTTAAGCCAAACATATTTTTTGGTTTCTCAAAAGTTTCATTTTTATAAACGATTTCCAGATAATCGCTATATTGCTCATCGGTGAGTGTTACCTCATTCAAGGATCCGCTGGCTACGTCTTTTCTGGCATCATCAGCGAGTTTCAGTGCCTTGATTTTACGTTGTAGAATGGCGAGTTTCAGCCCTTCTGCATCGCTTGCGGGGTCTGCGTGGCTAATAATTTCCAGTCGAAGTGTGGGGCGGTCGATTAAGATCTGGGACAATGTTTTCAGGCGCGCTTCAGCTGCCGGTTCAATGTTCTCGAAACCAGGAGCGAAGTGGATTTCGGATAGTTCTTCCCCGCCGCTGAAAACCGATCCCAATAGCGCAAATGGTGCAGTGATCGCTTTAGAGATCAAGTTGAGAAATGCATCAAAAATAATGCTGCCAATATTAAATTGTGGGTCATTGATTGACCCTTGAACGGGCAAGTGGATATCAATTTCTCCACGTCGATTCTTCAGTAATGTAA
>JBBTCY010000026.1:0-31220 GCA_038043005.1 Pseudomonadota bacterium | reverse complement strand
ATTACCGCTCTTTGACGCCCTTCCGCCTTAGCCAGTATTTCTCACATTCAATCGCCACAAACAAGAACAGGCTGAATGCAACAATGCGCCCCCAGGTTGCCGCATTCAAGCCAGCCGTTCCAAATAGCTGCTGCATGACCGGCCAATAGGTAAACAGTAGCTGAAGTATCAGCAGAAGGCCAACTGCCAGCAGAACATAGCGGTTACCCAGCAGGCCCTCCCGCGAACAGGCGGAAGCCACCACATAGCGGCAATTGAACAGATAAACTATTCCACACATGACCAGTACATTCACGACCACTGTCCGGCTCAGTTCAACACTGGAACCTTGCAGGGTTTCCCAGAAATAGAGCGCAAAACCGCCGCCAATCATCAGCAAGGAAACAAAAACAATGCGCCATACCAGAAATCCGGACAGAATTGACGCATTGGGATCATGGGGCGGGCGTGACATCACGCCGCTCTCCGGTCGCTCAAATGAAAGCGAAATTGCCAGCGTTACTGTCGTCACCATATTGACCCATAAAATCTGCACGGGCGTAATGGGCAACGCCATGCCCAGGATAATGGCGAGCATTAAAATGCCTGCTTCACCGATACTGGTGGGGATGATATAAACAATCGTTTTCCGGATATTGTCGTAGACCGTGCGGCCTTCTTCCACCGCATGCGTAATCGAGGCGAAATTATCGTCCATCACCACCATTTCAGCCGCTTCCTTCGCCACCTCGGTGCCTTTCTGCCCCATGGCAACTCCGATGTCGGCGCGCTTCAGCGCCGGCGCATCATTCACGCCGTCTCCGGTCATGGCAACAATTTCACCATTGTCCTGTAAGGCCGTCACCAGACGGAGCTTATGCTCAGGGTTCGCACGGGCGAAAATATCCACTTTCGCAACCACATCACGCAGTTGCGCATCATTCAGGTCATCCAGTTCAATGCCTGTTACAGCGTTCCGACCATCCCCAATGCCCAGTGCTGCGCCAATGGCACAGGCGGTCAGGCGGTGATCCCCGGTAATCATCTTGACGCGAATACCCGCCGTGTGGCATTTGTCTACCGCGCCAATGGCTTCCTCACGGGGCGGGTCAATAATTCCCACCAGCCCAAGCAACGTAAAACCTGCTTTAACATCTGAAAACTCAAGTTTCGTCTGGTTTACCTGCACCACACGGCTGGCTATGGCCAATATGCGTTGTCCGGTTGTACTGGCTTCCTGTATTTTAGCGTGCCAGAAATCCGGTTCGATCAGATGATCTTCACCCAGGCTGCGCTGATGACTGCACATGGCCAGCACGTCTTCCGGCGCACCCTTGACGTAAATCAGGCTATGCCCGGCATGATCAGGATGCAGCGTTGCCATGAAACGATGTTCCGATTCGAAAGGAATCACATCCGCGCGGGGATATAGCTTATGTTCGGAAACCGGATTCAGCGTGGCCTTCATCGCCACGGTAATGAGCGCGGCTTCAGTCGGATCGCCATGAATGACCCATTCGCCATCACGCTGATACAACGACGCATCATTGCACAACGCTCCGGCCCGGATCATGTTCAGCATATCCGGGTAGCCATCAAGCAGAATTTCCTTTCCATCCAGACTGAAACCACCGATTGGTACATACCCCACGCCACTGACCTGCAACTGAACATCAGCCGTCACCATGCTCTGTACGGTCATTTCATTACGCGTCAGCGTGCCGGTCTTATCGGTACAAATAACGGTTACAGCACCCAGTGTTTCCACTGCAGGCAGGCGGCGGACAATCGCATTGCGCCGCGCCATGCTCTGCACTCCAAGCGCCAGAGTGATCGTCATGATGGCGGGCAATCCCTCTGGAATCGCTGCAATGGCCATGCTGACTGCTGCCATAAATATCTCATTGACAGGGTAATCATGCAGCAACAGGCCATAAACGAAAATACCGGTTGCCATCAGCAGTATGGCGCTCGTCAGCCAGCGCCCGAAGATCGCCATTTGCCGGAATAATGGCGAAGCCAGTTGTTCGACTTGTTCTATCATCTGGCTGATGCGCCCGATCTCGGTATGCTGACTGGTGGCCACCACAACACCCGTTCCCTGACCATAAACAACCAGCGTGCCCGAGTAGGCCATGCAGAATCGATCCCCGATGGCAGTCGCCACATCGACCGCCGGAATGGATTTCTCGGCCGCTTCGGATTCTCCGGTTAACGCTGCTTCTTCGATACGCAAGGCTTTGCAACCAAGCAGCCGCAGGTCGGCAGGCACCTTGTCACCGGATTGCAGCCACACGATATCACCCGACACCAGTTCTTCAGCAGACAACTGCATCCGTTGACCATCGCGCAGTACGGTCGCATTGAGTGACAACATGCGCCGGATGGCATTCAGTGCCTTTTCTGCCTTGCCTTCCTGCACAAAGCCGATGATGGCATTGATGACCACAACGCCCAGAATCACGGCGCTATCAACCCAGTGTCCCAGTAAGGCTGTCGTCGCGGCAGCAGCCAGCAACACATAAATCAGCACATTATGAAATTGCAGCAAGAATCGGGCGATCGCGCTTTTTGACTGGGGTGGTTTCAAGCGATTGGGGCCAAACTGCGCAAAACGTGCCTTTGCTTCCGCCTGAGACAGTCCCCTATCAGTCGTTTTGAGCATGACCAGCACCTCTGCCGGTGAATGATGGTGCCAGATAGGTGCTTTTACTTTATCCGATGCCAATATTTGTTCATGATGCATAGCAAAACATTCCCTTTATTTAATTCCCCGATTTCCGCTCCCTATTGAACAGACCTGCCTCAACATAAATAGTTTGTATGCCGTGATTTAGGAAAGATACAATTACTGCCATTCATCTTTTTGATCACATCTATCATTCAATACAAACAACGAGGTTATCATGAAATACGCCATCATTATCCTTACCTTAGCGACCACACTCTGTTCTGTTACGGCTTTCGCGTCCGACAAGATTCCTTTTGGAAACCAGTTAATTGCTGTCCAGAATTACAGTCGTGCAACACCACAAATTGCGATTTCAGGCCTGATTCGCAACGAAGGCGTACAAGCACTGGCTGCACACAACTTTAAAACGATTATTGATATGCGCACCGCAGCGGAAGGCACAGACGATGAAAAATCTCTCGTAGAAGCGGCTAACATGCGTTATATCAACATTCCAGTGTCCAATGACACAGGCATCAGCACTGAGCAGCTTGCCGCCTTTACCAAAGCCATTGAGTCGGCTGAAAAACCTGTATTGCTCCACTGCGGCTCAGGCAATCGGGCGGGCGCAATGTGGGCCAGCTACCGCATCAGTAAAGGCATTGAACCGGAAAAAGCACTGGAGGAAGGCCGCAAGGCAGGCATGCGCCCACAGATGGAAGAAAAAGTAAGGGCTGTGTTTCTGAATTAAGATTTCACGGTGACACTGAATTTCTCATGACGCAATCAAGCCGTTAAAAATAGCTTAACAACCATACCCACTGACACAGCGATGGCGACTACAGCAAATCCTTGCTGTAGTTTTGCCCCGGCCAGTCGACTGGCAAAAATGCGGCCAACCAGCATTCCCGCCAATGCGCCTGCCGTAAAAGGAAGCGCAATCGACCAGTTCATTCCGCCCATGAATGCCGCAGAAATAACGCCCATCGCGGAAATCAGTGCCACAATCGCCAGGGAGGTCGCCAGAATCGATTGCATGTGAAAATTGGTGACTTTCTTTAACGCCGGCACAATCACAAAACCACCCCCTACACCGAGCAGGCCTGATAAAAATCCAGCCAGCGCACCAGCTAGCGCCAATGCCCGGGCACATGACCAAGTCCATTTTAAACGACCATCTGCAGTTTCAAGCAGGCAGGGTGTTGAAGCATGCAACCCGGAAGCCTGCATGGCTTCCTCACCATGCAGATGCGTTTGCCGCAGCATATTCACCGCCACGATAGTCAGAACGACTGCAAACAATAAGGTCAGGGGCGCGTTGGGTAATTTCTGTGCAAGCCATACGCCAAACGGTGAAACCATGGCACCGATAACGGCAACAAAGCCTGCCGCCCGATATCTCACCTTCCCCTGCATCAATGCAAACAGTGCACCCACTGCCGCAGAAACAGAAACAGCCAGCAAAGCAACTGGCGCTGCCTCAGCAATGGTCAGATGCAGACCGAATATCAGTAACGGCACGGCAATGATCGTACCACCCGCGCCAGTCAGCGCCAGAACGATGCCTGTCAGGGAACCCAGTAACAGGCTGATCAGTTGGGCTTCCACAGATCTATCTGGACTGACCGGGTCGTGCGAGCCATTCTTTGCCTTTCAGCATGCCGTTCCAGTATATCCATGGAAAAACTGTCGTTTTGAGAAACCAGTTAATTGATCTGGGCACAGTGGGTTCCAGCGGAAATGTCGGCAGCAGCTTTCCGCCAAAACCAAATTCTGCCAGAATCACCTTGCCGTTTTCGACAGTCAACGGACAGGCGCCATATCCATCGTACAACGTTGTCAGGTCTCTATCTTCCTTCGCGGCCAGCAGATTCTCCGCGACCACCACGATCTGCTTCCTCACGGCTGCGGCTGTCTTGGCATTCGGCGATGAACACGCATCCCCCAAGGCAAAAATATTCGGATAATCGGGATGCTGCAGTGTTTTCTCATTGACCTTGCAAAAACTGCTGGCATCCGCCAATGGGCTGTTACGAATAAAGTCTGGCGCCATTTGTGGAGGCGTCACATGGAGCATATCAAAAGGCTTTTCTACCTGTGTCACAGTGCCGTCGCTACCTTTAATCTCAAAAAAAGCCGTCTTGCGTACACCATCCACTTTTACCAGATTAGCGTTGAAAACCAGTTTTGCATCATAGCGGCTGACATATTCCATCAGGGGTGGCACAAAATCGGCAACACCGAATAACACGGCAGTTGCCGTATCGAACTCGACATCAATCTTATCGAGACACCCCGTCCGTTGCCAGTAATCGCTGGCCAGATACATGGCTTTCTGCGGAGCACCCGCACATTTGATCGGCATGGGTGGCTGGGTGAATAGTGCCCTGCCAGCTTTGAGTCCTTGTACCAGTGACCAGGTATACGGTGCCAGATCATAGCGATAGTTTGAGGTGACGCCATGCTTACCCAGCGTTTCTTCCAATCCTTCAATTTTTTCCCAGGCCAGCCGAATGCCCGGGCAGACGATCAATTGCCGGTAGCCGATAGAACGGCCATCAGCCAGCCGAACAAAATGATTATCCGGATCAAAACTGGCGGCGGATGCCTGTATCCATTCCGCACCTTTAGGTATCACGCCGGCCATGGCCCTGACGGTTGCTGCGATATCGTAAGCACCGCCACCCACCAGCGTCCAGGCCGGTTGATAATAATGTTTGTCGCTGGGTTCAATAATGGCAATGCGTAAACTCGACCGGCGTTTCAACAGGCTTGCGGTAACACCGATGCCAGCCGAACCACCGCCAATCACCACCACATCAAAAGCATTGCCCCAATTGCAGGCATCGACGGTATCCTGATGCTCCCCGGCAATATCCTGTTTTGTTATTTCATGCAGAGCCATGGCACGCATTCCAGAACCGCAGAATGCAAGCACCGGCGCTGGCAATTCATCCATCAGCTTCTTGAATGCATCACCTCGCTCAGCCGATAACGCGCCAATCCTCACAGGTAAATAGGCAAAAGTAACATTTAAGGATTTGGCCATGGCTTCCAGTTCCTGACTGGATGGTTGATCTCCACCGCCTTCATAATCTGGCCGATTGCAGATAATGGACTTGTATCCCGTCGCAGCTATTTCCTCGATATCATCAATGCTGATCTGACCGGCAACCGATAGCTTTTCATCCAACCTGGTAATCACTATGCTCATATCCTGCTCCTTGTTTAAATAAGAAAACATCGTATCACTGACCATCCGCAGAGTGCGCAGGCTGCTGGAAAATATTCTCCAGGCAAATCACAACAAGAAGAAAACAGGAGTTTTTAACGACCTGCTAATGCCGTCCGCAATAAATACTAAATAATGTTTCCATGATCCTGATCACTTCCAGATTAGCCAGGCTGTAATAAATGTATTTTCCCTTACGTTCCGTGGCAACCAGATTTTCTTCCCGCAGTACCGTTAATTGTTGCGACAGCGTCGGCTGGCGGATATCCAGCAGTTCTTCTATTTCTCCCACATTCTTGGCACCCTGGCTCAGCTGGCATAAAATAAGCAGCCTGTCTTCATTCGCCAGAACCTTCAAGAGACTGCAGGCCTCAGCAGCGGACTGACGGGCGGTTTCGATATTTGGTAGTTCCGATTCTTTCTTCATATCTGACTGTTCATCAATTGAATAACTGATTGTATATTACTAAATAACCTATCTGTTTTGATTGATATCTTCAAATAATCCCATGCCCAGCAACATGGCAGCAATAAATACAAGTGCCTGGTCATTGCCTGCTCCGGCTAATACCAGTGCAGGTCCTGGACAAATACCCGCAATTCCCCATCCGGCTCCAAATATCAAGCTACCCAGCATGAGTCGTTTATCGACTGTTTTAGCAGTTGGCAAATCGATGGACAATCCCAGAAAGCTTTGCTGACGCTTGCCTGCCATGAAAAAAGCCAGCGATCCCACGGTTATCGCGCCGCCCATCACCCACAAAAGCGATGCATTCCAGTGACCGGTAATATCCAGAAATGCCAATACTATATCCGGATTAACCATGCCGGACAGGATAAGTCCCCACCCAAAGATGAGCCCCGATATCAGTGCGATTACATTAACCATTGATCTCTCCTCATAAGTTACGCCAGAAAGCCATGCCGTATCCAGTAAACCGTAGCCATACCGGTCGCGACGTATAGCAAGGTTGCCACAATCGAACGTGGTGACAGTCGCGAGAGCCCGCAAACACCATGGCCGCTGGTACAACCTGATCCCAGCCGTGTCCCGAATCCTACTAAAAATCCTGCAATAGCCAGCATCGTATAATTAGCGGTAATATGTATTTCAGGGAGCACAAAAAACAATTGCCAGATAAATGCCGACGCAATAAGCCCGACAATAAAAGCGACGCGCCAACTGATATCACCTGCCCGCCATCTGAACAGACCACCGACAATGCCTGATATACCCGCAACACGTCCATTAAGAAGCAGCAATGCCGCAACAGCAACGCCGATTACAAGGCCGCCCGTTAGTGCAGGCCACGCTACCCAACTCGAACCGAACCAATTCATCATCATTTTATCTTCATAAAAAAAATGGGTGGATACACTATTAATTAACACCAATTAATAATACTGTATTATATTATATAATATGTATTGATATAATTAAATCAATACCAATACATAAATAATCATAAAATAATTCTTTGGGAGAATGAGATGAATCCTAATATCGAAGCTTTCTTTGATGCCAATACCTGGACAGTCAGCTATGTCGTCTTCGACGAACCCGGCGGGCACTGCGCCATTATCGATCCGGTTCTGGATTACGATCCCAAAGCCAGCCGAACACGCACCACTTCAGCAGACAAGATTATTGCATTTATTCACACTCAGCAATTGTCTGTGGAATGGATACTGGAAACACATGCCCATGCCGATCACTTATCGTCCGCTGATTACCTGAAACATCAATTGGGTGGGAAAAAAGCCATTGGCAATCATATTCCAACCGTTCAAAAAGTCTTTAAAGGCATCTTCAATCTTGGCAATGAATTCATGCCTGATGGCAGTCAATTTGACCATTTATTTGCTGACGAAGAAATTTTTCAGGTTGGCCGGTTAACAACCAAAGCCATCGCGGTATCCGGACATACGCCTGCCGATATGGCCTATCAATTCGGCGATACCGTATTTATTGGAGACACGCTGTTTATGCCTGATGTCGGTACTGCACGGGCTGATTTTCCAGGTGGTGATGCACATCAGTTATATCATTCCATCCAGAAGTTGCTATCGCTCCCTCCAGCAACAAAATTATTGATGTGCCATGACTATCCGCCATCAGATCGTCCGGTTGCATGGGAAAGCACCGTTGCACAGCAACGTGCCCATAATATCCATATCCATACGGGCGTGAGTGAAGATGATTTTGTGGCCATGCGTAACAAACGGGATGCCACCCTTGAAATGCCCACTCTGCTGCTACCTTCCATCCAGATCAATATCAGGGCGGGCGAATTGCCACCTCCGGAAGAAAATGGGGTGACTTATTTAAAATTTCCGGTCAATTTAATTTGATCTATTGCAATATCTTGACTTTAAATATGACTTAAACTATTAAATTAAGATCTGGATGATCGTTTGTAAGTCGTCGATCAGATCAGAGAATCTTACCTTCATAATTCCATGGTTGTATAACAGGAGGATAACTATCATGTCATACCCTGATTATAAAAGACGCCAGTTTCTGCAATACACCGCCGCAGGTACCCTGGCCACGATGCTGCCCGGCTTTATATCTGCGAACAACAGGGTAGAAAACAATCAACCAAACAGCGACTTCAGTACCGATGTGGAATTGGAGCTGACGGCACAAATCAGCGAAGTTCCCATCCTGTCAGGTGCCAGTACCCGTGTTTTCAAATACCACGGAAAACTTTTAAAGGGACCACAGAATACTTTAAAAAATATGCCGGGTTATCTGGGACCTACGCTAAATTTTGAACAGGGTCAGAAAGTGCGAATTTTCTTCTACAATCAATTACCCGAGCCGTCTGTAGTACACTGGCATGGCATGCATGTCCCCCAGAAAATGGATGGTCATCCCATGTATGAAATATACCAAGGGGAACGCTATGTGTATGAATTTGAAGTCAAGAACCCGGCCGGCACCAACTGGTATCACTCTCATACCCATGAAATGACTGCTACCCAGGTTTATCAGGGCTTGGCAGGATTGATCACCATCACCGACCATCAGGAACGGGCACTCGATTTGCCCAACGGTGATTATGATATCCCTATCGTCATCCAGGACAGGCGTTTTACCGCAGGTAACCAATTTCAATATCTGCATGGCATGCATCAACGCATGGCAGGCTTCCACGGCGACACTATTCTGATCAATGGTCAGGCAAATAGCATTATTCCAGTGAAAACCCGCGCCTACCGGCTGCGCATTCTCAATGGATCAAACGCCAGAATTTACAAGCTGGGTTGGGAAGATGGCACACCCCTGACGGCCATCGGAACGGATGGTGGCTTACTCGAAAAACCAGAGACGTTGCCATACATCATGCTCGCTCCCGCTGAACGCGTCGAATTGTGGGTTGATTTCAGTGGTCGCAAACTGGGCTCTGATCTCACACTGAAAAGCCTGGAATATCATTCCAGTATGTCTTCAATGGGCGGTAGCGGCATGCACCGGGGTGGCGGAATGGGAAGAATGGGTATGATGGCAGATGGATCAGTTTCAGGCGAGTCCCTTCCCATCGTCAAGTTTCACATCGCCGAACAAATCAGTGATTCACCAGAATTGCCCAGTCATCTGACTTCCATTCGTCGTCTAACGACACAGGATATTCCTCACCCCGAGAAAACCGTGCCTATTGCGATTGGTATGCGGCATATGGCATTTCAACTCAATGCCCGGACTTTTGAAATGTACGACTATTCTGAAACTGAACAGATCTCTGTGAATACCATCCAGAAAATCCGGATATTTCACGACACCCAGGCAATGGGTGGCATGGGAAGAGGCAGAATGGGCGGCATGGGCATGATGCGTGCCATGCCACATCCGATTCACCTGCACGGTCAGCAATTCCAGATTCTATCGCGCAAACAGAATAATTCTGACAGCAGTTATGATACTGTTAATAAAGGATTCATTAACACTGGCTGGAAAGACACCGTATTGGTCATGCCCGGTGAAGAAATTGAAATCCTTAAACCTTTTCAGGATTATAGCGGACTGTTCCTCTACCATTGTCATAATCTGGAACACGAAGATATGGGTATGATGCGTAATTTTTACGTTAGCTAAAATCAACTGTTAACGAGCATCTCCAAGGTATCTCATTATTACTTGCATTTCATTTAGAATAGATTATAATAAGAATCATTCTCATTAACGATAATGTTTGTATTATGAATAACTCCAATAGTGTGCCAAGAAAAATAGCCAATCCGCTGCAATTTGTCATGCCGCATCGGGATACTCCGATTAACAGCGAGGCATTATTCAGTCACGGGGATGTTGTATTTATCCAACATCAGGACATGCAATACTGTTTACGACGCACACGGAATGGCAAGTTAATCCTGACCAAATAGTGGATTTGACGCATATCATGTATATTTATAGCAGTCAGCTATTACTGATCTGTTTTTTGTGAATCCGCTGATTACACAGCAGAAATACCAGAATACACTGTGATAACTTTCCTTTTAAATTTACTTGCATCCATAATGCTTCCGTCTTAGGAGACAAAAATGAAAGGTAATCCCGATATTATCCGTTGGCTGAATCGCCAGCTACAACATGAATTGACAGCCATTAATCAATACTTTCTTCACGCACGCATGTATAAAAGCTGGGGCTTCAATAGCCTGGGCAAGCATGAATATGAAGAATCTATAGAAGAAATGAAACATGCAGATATGCTAATTGAACGCATTCTCCTATTAGAAGGCCTGCCTAATTTGCAGGAGCTCGGTAAGCTCATGATCGGTGAAACGGCAGAAGAATGTGTTGCCTGTGATCTGAAACTGGAAATCATTTCACGCGACGCATTAATTGCAGCTATTGCTGATTGTGAAACAGCGCGTGATTATATATCACGGGAAATTTTTGAGCATATTCTGGAAGATACCGAAGAACACATTGATTGGCTTGAAACCCAGCTCGATGTCATGCAGAAAGTCGGTATCCATAACTGGTTGCAAAGCCAGATGTAATTGTTGTATTGCCGCTGGAGTTTCCTCTTCCTTCTCCAGCGGTATATTTAGCCAGCCAGCCTATTTCTTCCAGGTCAGCCAGCCATTCTTTTATTCGCTGTTGATTATGGGAGGTTTGATGATGAAATTTCAGAAGAAATTGGTCTTAGATAATACTACTCTATCCGATACAGTCTTTTTTCGTTCCTCCCATGCCGCCTGTATTGATGCCTGCCTGGCATGCTGCCTGCAGCATCTGGAGAAACTAACCTGTCGACTCAGTCACTACCTGGTGCTCCGTAAAAGAACCCAGTTCATTAAACACAGACTGTATCATTTCAGTAAAAAAATTATCAACGTCCGCCTTACTTCGGACAAAACTTCCCAAACGATCAACTGGCCGTCTCTGATCAAGGCAACAACTGCTCACCATACTGCCTTTGAGAATCCGGCAAATGATCGTAGCAATGAATTATCAGGCCGATCTGTTCTGTGCGTCGGCGGTCGCATGACACTGTATCCCAAATATAGCCAGTTAATAGAAAACTCCGGTGGCAATTTCCTGACATTCCGGGGTGATGCCAATGATCATCTGGGTAATTTGCTGCAACTCCTGAATAAAACAGACATGGTGATTTGCCCGGTTGACTGTGTCAATCACGAGGCTTTCTTTGTTGTTAAACATTATTGCCAATATTCCGGCAAACCCTGTGTATTGCTTGATCGCTCAGCACTTAATACTTTCCACAGAGGAATCAATATACTTGCGAACATGATCGCGAGGGAATCAACAATTCATTCTTCAGCAGAAAAAGATGGATGAATATTCAAATTAATAGGAGAAAACATGGGTTTTCATTACATCAGGAAAATTCCAGCCATTACATTCTTTATCATCGGAATACTGTCCACTTTATCCGCACACGCTGCCGTGCGGGAATATTGGATCGCCGCAGAAAAAATATCCTGGGACTATGCACCTTCCGGTAAAAATCTGATCAATCTGGATGATGACCTGGGTGTGTGGGGGCAGAATCTGGTCTACACCAAGTACCGTTATATTGGCTACACCGATGGCAGTTACTCCACACCGTTACCACAGCCCGGATGGATGGGAATTTTAGGTCCTCAATTACGCGCCATAGTCGGTGATACCCTGAAAGTACATTTCCTCAATAAAACAGACCGACCTCTGTCCATCCATCCTCATGGTGTATTCTACGACAAGGATAATGAAGGAGCCGATGGTGGCCGGGGTGCTAATATCACCCCTGGAGAAAGCTATACTTATACTTGGAAAGTCGACAAAGATGCCGGTCCTGGCCCTAAAGATCCATCATCCATCGTCTGGCTTTATCATTCTCATGTCATGTCAGAAGATGAGACGAACTTGGGTTTAATTGGCACGATTGTAGTAACTCGCAAAGGTAAGGCGCGTTCCGCATCCAATCCTGTGCCCCGCGATATCGATCAGGAATTTACCGCCTTATATATGATTTTCAATGAAGAGAATGATGAAGAAAGCGGACTGAAACATACGATCAACGGACGCATTTTCGGAAATCTACCCGGCTATGAAACCAGCGTGGGAAAACGCGTACGCTGGCATCTCATCGCACTGGGCAACGAGGTTGACAATCACACTGTTCATTGGCACGGACAAACCGTACTGAGTCGTGGACATCGCACGGATGTCGTCGAGATACTGCCAGCCAGCATGATCTCTGTCGATATGGTTCCCCGTTCACCGGGTAACTGGTTATTCCATTGCCATGTCAACGATCATATGATGGCCGGTATGTCAACGCGCTGGCAGGTTGAAGAAAAAAACAGGAAATAGCATTCAGCTGACATCGTTTTAACAGGCTGTTAAATTAATGTCGATAGATAAGCAGTCATTCGGATTGCTCATCGCGCCTCATAGCCTATCAATAACCGCAACAAACTACCGCTGTACCTTATAGGCAATTCCCACTCCCGCCCGGCAAGTCTGGCCAGTATGCGCCCATATTGCCGTAAAAAAATAACGACACTCTAAAGTTTAGTCATTTTAGGTCGTAAAAATTATCTTCCTTAGCTTTAAATTACATTGCTGATTTCTAGGACAAACCCAATTCATCTGGAATGATATTATGAAAATTCTTGTTAATTTTAAATCTGGACTCAAACTGACCTTCATCGTTCCTAAAAGTATGCTGGCCATCGAATTCCGCAAAATGGCCGAAGACGTTGGCGGGAAAATTCATAGCCTTGAGTTCTCATTACCCGCTCGTCAATCAAATTTCTCACTTGAAAAACCAAAAGATATTCTGCAATTGCCTGATAAAACCAGATAATGCCAGGTAGACCTTTAAGCCAACTCACTCAGAAATTCATTATCTGATGGCTGGATTCTCATGAATCAGACGATATCTAGAAAGGAATATCATCATCCATGTCATCGAATCCACCACCACTCTTCATTGGAGGAGTTTGGCCTGGAGCGCTATCCTCTTCCTTGTCCGATGACTCAAAGCTACCGCTTCCCGATCGGCTTCCCAGCATTTTCATATCGCTTGCAATAATGTCGGTGGTGTACCGTTCAACCCCCGCCTTATCAGTCCACTTTCTGGTTTCCAGTCTGCCTTCAATATAAACAGGGCGTCCTTTCTTCAGATACTCCCCTGCAATCTCTGCCAATTTGCGATAAAAGGTTACACGATGCCACTCAGTCTTCTCCTGTTTTTCACCATTCTTGTCTTTCCAGGTATCCGTGGTGGCCACTGTAATATTGGTGACCGCATCGCCATTTGACATATAGCGGGTTTCCGGATCTTTTCCCAAGTTTCCAATGAGTATCACTTTATTGACTGATGCCATTTATGCTCCCCCCTTCAAG
Source organism: Pseudomonadota bacterium (assembly GCA_038043005.1). Lineage (GTDB taxonomy): Bacteria > Pseudomonadota > Gammaproteobacteria > Burkholderiales > Nitrosomonadaceae > Nitrosomonas. The sequence continues at coordinate 17,468 of JBBTCY010000026.1, read as the reverse complement.
TAATTTAATCACCCCTTCTTCATCAAAACCTTTCATATCCACTTTTAGATAAGCGATTCCTTCATCAGCCAGCACCAGCGCCTCATACACACCCGACAGGGTTGCCAGTTCCTGAGATAGTTTTTTAGATTGATCAATGTCCATTTCCTGCACATGATACATCCTGGAACGAACCGCAGCAGGTGCCTGCATGGTTGCAGCCAGTATCAGCCAGATCAATAACAATGATCCACAGAATATGTACAGGGCATTGCTGCCGTGATACTCAAATAAATATCCACCCATTGCCGCACCAACAAAGGCACCCAGGAATTGAGTACTGCTATAAACACCAATGGCAGTGCCTTTCGCACCAACTGGCGCGATTTTTGAAATAAGCGACGGCAAACTCGCTTCCAGCAGATTAAATGCGGTGAAAAACATCAATAATGCAATAGCTGTGCCCCAGATGGAATTAAATGTAAAGGCGAGCGTTATCTGTCCGAACAATAGCAAAGCAATGGCGGCAATGAATACCTGTTTCAGCTTGGCTTTTTTCTCTGCGTAAATAATTGCCGGAATTATCAATAGCATCGATAATAACAACATTGGCAGATAAACCTGCCAGTGATCATCCGCCACCAGCCCCGCCTGACGCAGCGTCAGCGGCACAACCAGCCATAACGCCATCAGCGTTGCATGCAGTGCAAAAATACCATAATTCAAACGCAAGAGCTGCGTATTCCTTAGCACGCTACCAAAACTTGCCGCCGATGCTTCAGTATCCGAGTGGAAGCGACTGATCTGAGGATCAGGGATAACCTTTTGCACAACGATCATTGCTAATATTGCCAGCACGCCCGTCATGGCAAAAATCCCTGGTACCCCAATCAATTGATTGAGTGCAGGCGCTGCAATCAAGGAAAAAACAAACACCGTGCCGATCGTCATGCCGATGATCGCCATAGCTTTAGTGCGATGCTCCTCACGTGTTAAATCGGCTGCCAGCGCCATGACTGCTGCCGAAATAGCACCTGCACCCTGGATAACACGGCCAATAATTACCCAATAGATATCCCCAGCCGATGCGGCAATAAAGCTTCCCAGTGCGAATAAAATCAACCCAAGATAAATGACCGGTTTGCGCCCGATGCGATCTGACAACCAACCAAATGGAATCTGCAGTATGGCTTGCGTCAGGCCGTACGCACCCAGTGCGATACCCACCAGCGTGTAATTACTTCCCCCCGGCAAATATTCGGCATAAAAGGCAAATACCGGCAGGATGATAAATAATCCGAACATTCGCAGGCCATAAACGCCGGCTAATCCGGTCGTGGCACGCAACTCTACGGGGGACATTTTTTCAGATAAAGATGAGGCAGGCATGAATCAGGTTGTGATATTTCCAGAAAGTTGGGTATATTAGCAGGTTGACTCATACATAGATAGCCAATGGAATTCATTAAAATCAGAGGTGCCCGCACCCACAATCTCAAGAACATCAATCTGGATTTGCCACGCAATAAACTTGTCGTCATCACAGGGCTATCGGGATCCGGCAAGTCATCACTCGCGTTTGATACATTGTATGCGGAGGGACAGCGACGGTATGTGGAGTCCCTCTCCGCCTATGCACGGCAATTTCTACAGCTTATGGAAAAACCCGATGTCGACTTGATCGAAGGGCTTTCTCCCGCTATTGCGATTGAGCAGAAAGCCACTTCGCATAATCCGCGTTCCACCGTCGGTACCGTGACCGAAATACATGATTACCTGCGTTTGCTGTTTGCTCGTGTCGGCGACCCTTATTGTCCCGAACACAATCTCACCTTAAAAGCGCAAAGCGTCTCTCAGATGGTCGATCACGTGCTGCAACTGCCAGATGACACGCGCTTAATGATTCTTTCCCCATTAGTGGTTGAACGCAAAGGCGAACAGGCGGAATTATTTGATGAACTGCGCGCACAAGGCTTCATTCGCCTGCGCATCGATGGTGAAATATATGAAATCGATGCGTTGCCTAAATTGCAGAAAACCCGGAAGCATACGGTAGAAATCGTGATCGACCGGTTGAAAGTATCGCCTGATGCCAAGCAGCGTCTGGCAGAATCCTTTGAAGTGGCATTGCGCCATTCAGATGGTCGAGCGCTTGCAGTAGAAATGGATACCGGTCATGAGCATCTTTTTTCTGCCAAATTTAGTTGTCCCGTGTGCAGTTATTCTCTGGCTGAACTGGAACCCAGATTATTTTCCTTTAATAATCCATTGGGCGCCTGTCAGAAGTGCGACGGCCTGGGACAGATCACTTTTTTTGATCCAGCCCGGGTAGTGGCTTTCCCGCACTTATCACTGTCCTCCGGCGCAGTAAAAAACTGGGACCAGCGCAATCAATTTTATTTCCAGTTATTAACCAGTCTTGCCAAACACTATGATTTTGATCTGGATACCCCCTTTGAAAAACTGGATGGCCGGATTCAATACATCGTTCTACATGGCTCGGATAAAGAAAAGATTCAATTCTCCTATTTAACTGATAATGGTCGGAAACATCAGGAGACTCACGCCTTTGAGGGTATTATCCCCAATCTGACTCGGCGTTATAAGGAAACCGAATCACAAACAGTTCGCGAAGAGTTGTCAAAATATCTGAACGGCCAGATTTGCCCGGAGTGTCAGGGAACACGTCTATGCCAGTCGGCTCGTCACGTGCAAGTCGGTGGACAGGCCATCTATGAAATCAGTGCATTGCCAATGAAACAAGCCAAATTGTTCTTTGATACTTTGGTGCTCTCCGGTCACAAACAGTCGATCGCCGAAAGGATCATCAAGGAAATTTCCAGTCGGTTGCAGTTTCTTAATAATGTGGGACTGGATTATCTGTCACTAGATCGCTCCGCTGACACGTTGTCAGGGGGTGAATCGCAGCGGATTCGCCTGGCCAGTCAAATCGGTTCGGGTCTCACTGGTGTCATGTATGTGCTGGATGAACCATCCATCGGCTTGCATCAACGCGATAACGGGCGTTTACTCGACACCCTCAAGAATCTGCGCGATATTGGAAATAGTGTCATTGTGGTGGAACACGATCAGGATGCCATTCAGATTGCTGATTATGTCGTTGACATGGGGCCCGGTGCCGGTGAACACGGAGGCCTTGTTGTCGCCCAGGGTACGCCGCAGGCCATTCAAGAGGACAGTCACTCTCTCACGGGCAAATACCTTTCCGGCCAGCTCTCAATCAAGATACCTGAAAAACGCAACGATCCTGTCAGCGATAAGATTCTCAAAATCAGCGGTGCATCCGGTAATAATCTGAAGAATATTAATCTCAGTCTACCCGTCGGCTTATTCATCTGTGTGACAGGGGTCTCGGGTTCCGGTAAATCCACGCTGATCAATGAAACACTGTACCGTGCCGTCTCGAAACACCTTTATGGCAGTCAGGCTGATCCGGCACCCTATCAGCACCTTGAAGGACTGGATTTCTTCGACAAGGTAATCAATATGGATCAAAGTCCAATTGGTCGCACGCCCCGCTCAAACCCGGCCACTTATACCGGCTTGTTTACACCCATTCGAGAGTTATTTGCCGGCGTGCCACAGGCGCGTGAACGCGGCTATGCACCGGGCCGGTTCTCTTTTAATGTCAAAGGTGGCCGGTGTGAAGCTTGCCAGGGAGATGGCGTTATCAAGGTTGAAATGCATTTCCTGCCGGATGTTTATGTAACCTGTGACGTATGTCAGGGCAAACGCTACAACCGAGAAACCCTTGAAATTCAATACAAGGACAAGAATATTAATGAAATCCTGCAAATGACGGTAGAAAATGCTTTTGTATTTTTCAGCCCGGTCCCCATCGTAGCCCGGAAATTACAGACATTACTGGATGTCGGGTTAGGTTATATCACACTGGGACAATCCGCCACAACCTTATCTGGCGGCGAAGCACAGCGGGTCAAATTATCCCTGGAGCTTTCCAAACGCGATACCGGACGTACTCTCTATATTCTTGATGAACCCACGACAGGCCTGCATTTCCAGGATATTGACATGCTGCTGACGGTCCTGCATAAATTACGTGATCATGGCAATACGGTCGTTGTGATTGAACACAATCTGGATGTCATAAAAACAGCGGACTGGATTATTGATCTAGGCCCGGAAGGTGGCAATGGCGGTGGTTATATTATCGCAGAAGGCACACCAGAAGCTGTGGCAGACAATAAAAACAGCTTCACTGGTCATTATCTGAAACCCATGCTGAAATGAATCCGCGCGACTATCTGCTGGATAGTTTTAAGGCTGCGGTCAACGCAGCCGATCCGGTACAGCGTGTTCCCCACTATTTGCCCACGCCACCCCCAGGTCGCACTCTGGTTGTAGGTGCTGGCAAGGCAGCGGCAGCAATGGCGCTCGCCGTAGAGAATAACTGGCCAGCCGATGCCGCCTTGGATGGGATGGTTGTTACCCGTTACGGACACGGTCTCCACACCCGAAAAATCAAGGTAATTGAAGCAGGTCATCCGTTACCGGATGAGAATGGTGAAGCGGCATCCCGGCTTATTCTCACTGCCGTCAAGGAATTGCAGCCCACTGACCTATTATTATGCTTATTCAGCGGCGGTGGTTCCAGTTTACTTTCCCTGCCGGTTCCCGGTTTATCAAACCAGGCACTGAGAGACATTACCCGGCAATTATTACGCTGCGGTGCAACGATCCAGGAGATCAATACAATCCGCAAGCATTTATCAGTCATCCAAGGAGGCCGTCTGGCAGCCGCCTGTAACTCACCGATATGTGCATTGATTATTTCGGATGTTACAGGCGATGACCCCACACATATCGCTTCCGGCCCTTGCTCACCCGATTCGACCACCTATTCCGATGCACTGGCTATATTGAACCGGTATCACATTGATACACCGGCAGCCGTTCGACAAGTATTGTTGCGCGGAAGCCAGGGTCAACTGGATGAAACACCTAAACCTGGTTCTCCCATCTTTACTCACGTCACCAACACAATCATTGCCAGTGCTCATCAGTCGCTGGAAGCTGCTGCCACATTCTTCCATGATAAAAATATAGCCACCATCATTCTCGGCGATCAGGTCACAGGGGAAGCACGCGATGTTGCTAAAACATATGCTGCGCTGGTGAAAGAAATCCGTCACTACCCGCACGTATTAAAACCACCCATCGCACTGCTGTCAGGCGGTGAAACAACGGTGACTGTCACAGGCCAGGGACAAGGTGGCCGGAATACCGAATTCCTGCTCGCATTGCTGGCAGAACTCGATGGACTCGCACAGGCTTATACCATTGCCTGTGATACGGATGGGCTAGACGGCTCCGGCAATAGCGCTGGAGCAATCATATCGCCTGATTCGCTCAGTCGAGCGAAAAAGCTCGGATTGGATATTGCTCACTTTCTGGCTGATAACGATTCTTATACTTTCTTCGAGCAATTGAATGATTTGGTATCAACGGGTCCAACCTATACCAATGTAAACGATTATCGGGCCATTCTGATTCTTTGAATTTTATTGATTGACTTGTATTGAAGATAAAATGAATCCCTGCTGATACCATCGTTTAATCACATATTCATAAAATTCCTGATTTCTTGCAGCAGTACAAATCAATGCCAGTTCTTTACCTGCCTCAGTTAGAAGCACATGCCCAAGATCCAGTTGATTATTCTCATCATGTAAAAAGCTGATCTTTGTTGGCTTGCCACAATAAAACAGGCGCGTATGCTTCCCCAGTCTTTTTTTTATAAAACCAGTCGACTCATAATTAATCAAACCCAGCACTTCGAGATTTTTTAAAGCCGACAAGGTAATTCCCTGCTTGGTATATACCACATTCTCCACATCAAAAATAAGCACTGTTGGTTCACCTTGAACCCATACAAATTGGCACAAAGCTTCAAAAAGCTTACGGTCATTTGCATTCAGGTCAGCGATTCCCTCATCCGCTCTGGCCGAGGAAAAAATAGTTATCAACCAATCCTTAATGCCAAGTCGTTGCACTAGCCGGATTAACGAGTTACCAACTTTCATTTCAGTATCAGTCTTACATTTCTTCAGTCGCTTTTGAAGTATTTTTTGCGTCCTGGGCTTCTCCTTCAGTTACATCTTGCTTTGTTTTTGTTCTCGGTTCCTTGGATCCTTTAGTTACTTTCTCCGCACTGTCACCTTTCTGTTTTAAATCGGATGACCCCCTCTTCTCGCGGTGTTTGAGCTCTTTGTTTATCTCGGCAAGAAAAGCAATATTGTCTTTCTTCTGTTTCTCACTCTTATACCAGGAGAAACAGGTAATTACCCCCATAACGATCAATACAATATTTAATATATCAACACCATCGATAATAATAAATGCAAATCCGGTCGAAATGGCGAATGCCCCCAGAAATGCCGTCAGTAGCCATAATCTTGATCCAGATTTGGGATTACTGTACCGACTGCTCCATACTTCCAACTTATCACGCGTTGAAGTCAGTTCTTCATCGGTCCATTTTTTCATACTCATGATGTCTGAATCTCCTTTAGATTCGGTGGGCACTTCAATTCTTACCCAATTAAAATGTGAATAACTCTACGTGATGGATGGTTAGAGGTCAATTCCTGTTGAACGGAAACCTGATCAGGTTGACAAGATAGTATTTGGTTCTCTGTACCTGTAAATAAAAAAGGCACCAAACGGTGCCTTTTTTTACTACAAGAACAGATGTTCTTAGAAGTTGTGACGCATACCCACTGTGTAGGTGTTGCTGTCGTTAAACAGTGCATTTCTATCATCAATCATTGCACGCTGATAGCCGCCGAAGAGGCTTGAGCGTAAGCTTAGCTTATGAATTGCACCTACTGTGAAGCTGCTGACTTCACGTTTCGATGGACCACCAGTCATACCATGGGCATTTGCCATACCACCTTGAGCGATTAAGCTGGTATTGCCCAAGTCGTACTGACCACCGACAAACCAGATGTTACCATCGCCGCCCAGATGCATTGCTGAATTACACTGCCCGCGTGTATCACCTATACCGGTTGCTGGGTTACCTAACTGACCAGCATTGGTACAGGTTGCAGCACCGACTGCATTGTTGATGTTTTCATACTGACCGTTAAGTTTGAAGTTCTGGAAGCTCCACATTGCACCACCACGCCAAACATGCTCGTTGTTGGTTAAACCCAAGTTTGTTCTTTGTCTAGTGCTGATGTTATCGCGAGAGTAGCCACCAAATACGCCCAGATTATGTCCTGCAACTTGCGCCTCGTATTTACCGGCAACCTGGAAGTCCCATTCACCATCTTCACCACCCGAATTTGCCAGACTACTACCGTTAGTTCCTGTAATAGCAATAGGATTCGCTGGATCTAATCGGTTAGAGTCGCCTGGCATTAACAAACCTGAAAAGCTGAACCCTTCAACTTTTGGTGAATCATAACGCGCAGCGCTGTTTACAAAACCGTTTGCACCGGAACCCATACCATTGGCTGATGCAGTCATGGTACCGCCGCTGCCTGAAGCCTGGAGAGTTGTGTATGCAAATGGATCAATGGTCATACCACCGGCGAAATCTTTAAATGGAGATTGAACACGGCCAAATTTCACCTCACCCCAAGTATCGTTAGCCAATGCTACCCAACGCTCCCGTGCAATACCCAGCGCGCCGCTGCCTGTGCTGAAACCGTATTCAACATGCGCCTTTGCTTTTAATCCGCCACCCAGATTTTCGGTAACATGCATACCCCAACGTGAACGACCAGTATCGTCACCGATATGTGCCTGGCTACTTTGATTTTCACGATTGACCGTAGCGTATTCAGCCTGAACACTACCAAACATTGTTACGTTTGTTCCTTGTGCTGACGCAACCATTGGGACTGAAAGTGCACCGGCTACTGCCAACGAAATAAGTTTCTTCTTCATACGGAAGCTCTCCTTTAATGTTAAAACGATTGGGGTCGTCATATTAACTAATCAAGTCTCAAGTAAAATGTACCCCGTTATTCGGACCCTCCAGTATCGGAAGGTTTGATCGGATTGTGCCCAACACCGATACCTACTGCAAGAAAAACAAACATTTTTTCAACATAACACATCAATTATGTTGCTCTCATACAACATGATTGTTGTTTTTCTATCTATTAACACTGTTTTTTATCTTTTTTTTATATTTTACTTATTCTTCGGGTATCTCAATAGCATTACAAATAATCGAATTAAAAAAGTTTCAATCCGCATCATAACCGAATGAATTATATCAAGACGTATCTTAAGAATGACGCCACTCTGCTTCCCTAATTACTCCGCAGAATCTCAATCAAATTATTCCCATATTTATCCAGCTTGCGCGCACCGATCCCTATTACCTGCCGCAATTCATCCTCAGTCTGCGGACACAATCTCACCAGCTCCCTTAATGTGGCATCATGGAAAATAACATAGGCCGGTACGCCATGCTCCTGTGCAGTTTTTGTCCGCCAACTGCGCAAACGCTCCCACAAGTTAAGCGCATCAGGATCAAGCATGGACAGCACATCATCTCGCTGCAGTTTTGATGCCTGTCTCTGTTTAGTTTGTTGCCGCAAATACACTGACTGCTGACCTTTCAATACTGCGCGACTGGCTGAAGTCAAATGGAGCGAACCATGTCCATCATTATCGGTCGTTAAAAAACCCAGTGCTATTATCTGACGAAAAATATCCCGCCAAGCATTTTCCTGCATGTCCTTACCGATACCAAAAGTGCTGATTTTATCGTGCCCCCATTCTTTTACCCGCTCGGTTACATTACCTCTCAGCACATCAATCAGATATCCAACTCCAAACGTTTGTCCTGTCCGATAAGCACATGACAAGGCTTTTTGCACCACTATCGTGGCATCCCAGACCTGGGGTGGCGCAATACATACATCACAATTTCCACAATCCGTGGCAGTGGCCGTCTCACCAAAATAATTCAATAAGCGAAACCGTCTGCATGAAGTAGTTTCACAAAATGACAGCATTGCTTCCAGTTTTTGGGTCGCTACCCGCTTAAATTTAATTTGTGCTTCTGATTCTTCAATCATACGCCGTTGCTGAAGAACATCACCAAGGCCATATGCCATCCATGCATTGGCAGCCAAGCCATCGCGCCCTGCACGGCCTGTTTCCTGATAGTATCCCTCGATGCTCTTGGGTAAATCCAGGTGCGCAACAAAACGCACGTCCGGTTTATCTATTCCCATACCGAAGGCGATTGTCGCAACCATGACAATGCTTTCTTCACGCAGAAATTTCTCCTGACTCAGACTGCGCACCTGCGTACTCATGCCGGCATGATAGGCCACCGCCGGAATACCTTTATCGACCAGCCAGGACGTTATCTCTTCCACTTTCCTACGTGACAGGCAATAGACAATTCCCGCATCACCTCGATGTTCAGATTGAATAAATGTCAGTAACTGCGCCTTGCTGTTAGCCTTATCAACAATTTGATATCGGATATTAGGGCGATCAAAGCTGGAAATAAAAACTTTTGCACCTTTCAATCCCAGGCGTTCTATGATTTCTTGACGCGTAACCGTATCGGCGGTTGCTGTTAAGGCGATTCGCGGTATCTGCGGGAATCGTTCATGCAGGATCGATAGCTGGTTATATTCCGGACGGAAATCATGCCCCCACTGCGAAACACAGTGCGCTTCATCAATCGCAAACAAGGCCAGCGGCACACGTTCCAGCAAATTAAGAAAACGTGATGTCAACAATCGTTCTGGCGCGACATAAAGCAAATCATACTCACCGGCCAGCATGTTCCGCTCTACCGCCAGAGCTTCCTGTTGTGATAATGAAGAATTTAAAACTGCTGCACGCACACCCAGTTCATGCAGTGCTGCTGCCTGATTTTGCATGAGCGCGATCAAAGGTGAAACAATAATTGCCGTACCATTCCGCAACAATGCAGGAATCTGGTAACACAACGATTTGCCGCCGCCAGTCGGCATTAATACCAGACAGTCGCCACCATTCGCCACATGTTCGATAACATCTGCTTGTTGACCACGAAAGGCCGGATAGCCAAAAATCTCCTGGAGTATATTAAGGGCATTTGACATTTAGGAAACCACACCAACCAATTCTCAGTTCTCTTTAATTTCAATAAACCTGCTCTTTGGCATGACTCATACTTTATCCGAATATCAGCGGAATGAGCATATAAGACAATGTTGTTACAACAATAATCGCCATAAGATTCAGCTTAAAACCTGCGTGAACCATTTGTGAAATAGTCACATAGCCGGTCGCATAAACCACCGCATTGGGCGCGGTTGCCACAGGTAACATAAACGCACAACTGACCGCCAGTGCAGCCGGCACAAATAGTAACATCGGATCAATATTATTGGTCACAGCGATTGCACCCAGAATCGGCAACAATGTTGCTATCGTAGCCGTATTACTGGTTAATTCAGTTAGAAATATGACCACAATCACTAATCCCAGCATTATGAAGATCAAATCCAGCTCGGGCAAGCCAGATAAGGCTACACCTATCCATGCAGCAAGACCTGTTGCTTTTACGGCGACAGCAAGACTTAATCCGCCCCCAAAGAGCAATAGCACTCCCCACGGAATTGCTTTTGCACTTTCCCAATCTAATAATGCTGAATCTTCTTCATGGATTTGCCCCGATGGGATCATAAACATCAACACAGCGCCACCTATCGCTATCATGGCATCAGTCAGCCACAACAAGATTCCAAAATTCTGCTGCACGGGAACACGCACAATCCATGCGGTCGCCACGAGCAAGAAAACCAGAGCGGTGCGTTGTTCTGCCTGCGATAACCTGCCCAGCTTATTCAACTCAATTGCAATTTGCGATCTTGAAATCCGGACTCCGGATGCCTGAAAGGAAAATGCCCATTTTGTCAAAACCCACCATGCTGTAGCTGTTAACACTATCACGGCAGGAATACCAAACATCATCCAGTCGACAAAACTCACTTCAACGCCATAATTCTGTTTCATGAAACTGACCACAAACAGATTGGGTGGCGTACCAATAATAGTGCCCAAGCCACCTATACTGGCCGAATAAGCTATCCCCAAAACAAGGCATAGAACAAATCGCTGGTGCTGATTCGTTTCGTCCCCAGATACTTCACTCACCAGAGACATGGCTATCGGCATCATCATGATCGCACTGGCCGTATTACTGATCCACATAGAAATAAATGCTGTCGTCCCCATAAAACCGGCAATGATTGCTTCAGGATTATCCTTAATGCGCACAAGAATATTAAGTGCAAGCCTGCGATGTAAATTCCAGCGAGCCAATCCTGTCGCAATAATAAACCCGCCCAGTAACAAAAAAATGGTTGGCTCCGCATAAGGAGCCGTACTCGCTTCCACTGTCATGATACCGAACGCCGGAAACAATAAAATGGGCAATAATGCAGTTACCGGGATCGGCAAAACTTCGGTTGCCCACCAGACAGCCAGCAGCAATGCTATACCGGCAGTATGCCATGCGATTATTTCCATACCTGTCGGCGCTGGCAGATAAATAGTTGCCAACAAGAAACCCAGTCCAACTGATAAGCCTATCTTTTTTGTCGTAGAGAAAAACATGTTTTCTGTTAGAGTAACGAATGAATATATCGGATAACCATCTAAAATTTAACAACTATTCTTTATAAATCATCACGCTTATCCAGTAATAGTACAGTAGAATATATACACACTAACACAAGCCAATTAACATATTCGGCTTGTTTAAATATATCGTTTCAAATTATTCATGGGTGTGTACTGGTATAATTGCGATAACTCAATTTTTTGCCTTATAAAAACTTGTAACGACAGTCTGGAGAGAGAAAAATGGTGGTAGCTGATGTTTTGAAATTGATTCAAGACAATGAAGTCAAATTTGTTGATTTACGTTTTACCGATACAAATGGAAAAGAACAGCATGTAACTGTACCTGCTCACAGTTTTGATGCGGACAAATTTGAAGATGGTCACCCATTTGATGGTTCATCCATAGCCGGCTGGAAGAGCATCCAGGCGTCAGATATGCTGCTCATACCGGATCCAGATACCGCCAACATGGACCCATTCATGGATGAGCCGACACTTCTGATTACCTGTGATGTGGTGGAGCCTGCTGATGGCAAAGGATATAGCCGTGACCCCCGCTCTCTCGCGAAACGTGGTGAAATTTATCTTAAATCAACCGGTATCGGCGATGTCGCTTATTTTGGGCCAGAACCCGAATTTTTCATTTTTGATTCCATTTCGTGGCACACCGATATGTCAGGCTGCTCCGTAAAAATTGAATCAGAGGAAGCCGCCTGGAGTTCAGTCATCAAGTATGAGAGTGGCAATACAGGTCATCGCCCTGCAATTAAAGGAGGTTACTTCCCTGTTCCACCTGTCGATTCACTGCAGGACATTCGCTCTGCCATGTGTCTTACGCTTGAAGAAATGGGTGTCGGTGTAGAAGTCCATCATCATGAAGTCGCTACTGCCGGCCAATGTGAAATCGGCACACGCTTTAATAGTCTGGTTAAACGCGCAGACTGGAACCAGATATTGAAATATGTGGTCCACAACGTAGCGCATTCTTATGGAAAAACTGCCACTTTCATGCCAAAACCGATCGTGGGCGACAATGGTTCAGGCATGCATGTCCATCAATCCATATGGAAAGATGGCAAAAATTTATTCTCAGGTAATGGCTATGCAGGCCTGTCAGAAATGGCGCTCTATTATATTGGCGGTATTCTCAAGCATGCAAAGGCATTGAATGCAATCACGAACCCAGGAACCAATTCCTATAAACGCCTGGTTGCCGGATATGAAGCACCTGTCAATCTCGCTTACTCAGCCAGTAACCGTTCGGCAGCCATTCGGATTCCGCATACCAACAGCCCCAAAGGACGACGCATTGAAGTTCGTTTCCCTGACCCCACTGCCAATCCTTATCTTGCATTTACCGCACTGATGATGGCAGGCCTGGATGGTATCCAGAACAAGATACATCCTGGTGATCCAATGGATAAGAATCTATATGATTTACCTCCTGAAGAAGCGGCCAAAGTACCTAATTCATGCGCCTCTTTAGATGAAGCGCTGGAGTGCTTGGACAAAGATCGTGATTTTCTAATCCGTGGCGGCGTGTTCTCCAATGACCTGATTGATGCATTTATTACACTCAAAATGGAAGAAGTCATGTTACTGCGCATGACGACCCACCCTGTCGAGTTTGATATGTACTATAGCTTATAAGGAAGTACACCTGACAAACAAACGATCAACATCTTCAAAAAATCTTTAACAGGCATTGAAAACTATCTGCGTTGCCGCTGCGGCGTTAAAAATAAGCTCGACATTCTCATTTATCAAAAATAAACTGTGCTTTTTTGCCTATTTTTTTCCTTATATCGACTACCTTAAATACGTTTTCAACAGCCTGTTAAGGCAGCAACAGGCCCTCTGATTATAAGAAGAAAAGGCTATTACACAAATAAAGCGCGTTTTTAGCCTCTTTTTGTTCTTTTCCATATTGAATCAATTGGTAGACTAGCCAAGTGGTTATATAGTCTTCACTTAAATTGATTCGATAGGTCATATGGTCAAAAAACTATCATTATTTATGCTCCCGATCCTGCTGATAGGCACATGGATTCCCATCACTTCCGCAAGTTCAGGGATATATAAATATATTGATAAAGATGGACGCGTCACATATGCCAATCGACCCATCAGTGGAAGTACAAAGGTGCCTGCGACGCCATTCTCGCAAAACACCAATACCCCTAAAACAAAAACTCCACATAGCTTTCCTCGGGTGAATAATGCTGTACAGAAAGATCGGGATGTAATGCGCCGCCAGATCATTGTTCAAGAGCTTGCAACCGAAAAAAAGCTTCTTTTCAGTATTCAGAAAAACTTGTCTCAGGCCAACCCGAATCTGATCAACTATCCAGAAAAGATTAAGCACTTACAAGACAAGCTGTTGCTACATCAGAGAAATATAGCAGCTTTGACAAAGGAACTCGCTAATCCAAATCTATAGTTTTTTGATAAAAGAACACAAATGGGTGACCCATGAAAGCCAAATGTATTTTGTTTATTTTCTTAGCCAGCTTCTCATGTCTGGCATTCTCTGGTGTTTATAAACAGATCGATAAAGATGGAAATGTAACCTATACGAATGTTCGGTCTCATGATGCCAAGAAAGTTGATTTACCACCGATTGTCGTGGTCCCGAAAATCGACTCTCAGGATATTGATACAAAAATCAAGAACAGGAGAGAATCCACTAAAAATAACGAGCAACGCGAAACCATTGAACGAAAAATATCTGAAGAATCAGCTCGCCTTGATGAGGTCAAGCAGGAATACAAAAATGGTGAGCCGGATCGGCTCGGCAGCGAACGAAATTACCAGAGGTATCTGGATCGGGTTGAACGACTCAAGGAAGAAATTAATATCCGGGAGAAAAATCTGGAAACTCTGAAACAGGAATTAAAAAATATACCTGGCCCCACTAAGCCAAGGCGATGATCAACCAGACTACTAGTCATCGTGAAGCCTACAGGCTAAGCTCGACCATGACAGGGGCATGATCGGATGGACGCTCAAGTTTCCGTGTACTCTTATCAATCGTGCACGCCGTACAAACACTAGCCAACTCGGTACTCAGTAGAATATGATCAATTCGTAATCCCTGATTACGGCGAAAGGCCATCATACGATAATCCCACCAAGTATAGGATTTCTCAGGTTGCTCAAATAAGCGAAAACTGTCAACCAACCCTAAATTAAGCAACGCCTTATAGGCAGTTCGCTCGTGCTCACTACACAATACTTTTCCTTCCCACAGAGCCGGGTCATGAACATCACGATCATCCGGAGCGATATTGAAGTCACCCAGCACCACCAATTTCGGGTAAACGCGTAACTCTTGTTGCAGCCATTTCTGAAGAGCTGGCAACCAGCTTAACTTATAGTTGTACTTTTCTGATCCAACCGTATCTCCATTGGGAACATAAATGGAAATGACACGGATGCCGCCATAAGTCCCGGCAATCACTCTTTTCTGTATATCATCAAAATACGGTATGGCGGCCACGATATCATTCCCTGTTTGCTTGCTCAGTATTGCCACACCGTTATAGGTCTTTTGCCCAACGAACACCGTCTGATATCCAATACGGAGGATCTCGTCCTGCGGAAAATTCTCATCCTGAAGCTTTGTTTCTTGCAAACAAAGAACATCAGGTTTATTAACATTCATCCAATCAATGACTTGAGGAAATCTCACGTTTAGTGAGTTTACATTCCATGTTGCTAATTTCATCGCTCTTCCACTATTGTTAATAATTCTGATAATTTTACCGGCATCAATATACATTCTGAATTCTTGGATCATTCATCAGAACACGTTGAATCCATTGACTGATATCAGCTATTTCCTGCATACAAACAGTATGCTCCATTAAATACACATGCCACTCAATTTGGCAATCTTTTGCAAGCAATTGATCCCGTGATGAAAGTGCCTTGGAAATAGAAACGATAGCATCATTAGCGCCGTGTGCCATAAATATTGGAATTGCAGTATTAATATGGCAATTCTCCGCTTCCAGTGAATCTGCAAGCGGTAAATAACAGGATAATGCAATAATTCCAGCCAGTTGTTTAGCTTGATGCAACCCTGTATGCAATGCCATCGCCCCCCCTTGGGAAAATCCACCCAGAAAAATATTCCTGGATACAATACCTCGCCCAATCTCCCGTTCTATCAATGTATCAATTGCTATCCGTGAGTTTTCTATGCCTGATTCATCCTGCTGCCTGCACAAATCGGGGTCTCTGATATCATACCAGGCGCGCATAACATACCCATTGTTAATACTCACCGGTTGCAGTGGGGCATGTGGAAAGATAAACCGAACATGAATTCCTAGTGGTAACACTAACTCATTTACGATCGGAACAAAATCATTTCCATCCGCTCCCAGGCCATGCATCCATATAACGCTATATGATGGATATGGTCCTGTTTCAAGCTCAATCTGTGGCAAAAAATCTACGGTTGACATCGGCATACTCATTTAATAAAAGTTAGTTGATTGCAATATTGACTTCGGTCGATGGTAAGATAAAATCTGCGGCATATTTAATAAACTAAACGATCACTCAGGGGAAATTATGAAGCGTAGGGATTTTATAAAAATAATTGGTTCAGGTGCATTTATTATTCCTATAGCCCCCACATTTGCGTTACAGCAGTCCAATTACGGACAGTGGAAAAGCTACCGATTAAGCTATCAGGTCAGTCTACCTGAAACTGGCAAAAGTGCACGACTATGGTTGCCGCTTCCAGATACAAATGATAGCGATTTCCAATTTACGCAAGGCAGCAATTGGAGTGGGAATGCTGAAAAAGCAGGCTTTAGCTCCTTCAGCGGAAACAATTTCCCAGTATTCACAGCCGAATGGAAAGGGAGCGGTCCACGACAGATAACAGTCAGCAGCATTATCAAGACTTCCAATCACGCTATCAATCTCGATCACTACACTGCATCCAAAGCTGTATCAATACCCAATCATGCTAAACAATTTCTTACTCCCACTCACCTGATTCCGGTTAAAGGGATAGTGCACGAAACAGCGTCTGTTCTGCTAAAAAATAAGAATACCGCATCAACTCTGGAAAAAGCACGAACAATTTATGATTGGGTCATCGATAACGCACAGCACGATGAACTCGTTCGTGGCCGTGGTAAAGGCGACATCAAATCAATGCTGGAAAGTAAAACGCTTACCGGCAAATGTGTCGATATCAATTCACTATTCGTAGGACTTTCACGTGCAGCTGGCATTCCTGCCAGAAATCGCTATGGAATTCGCATCGATGAATCAAGACTATACCCAGGCCTCGGCAAATTGAGTGATATCAGTCAATCACAGCATTGTCGTGCTGAATTCTATCTCAATAATCTGGGGTGGATTCCTGTTGATCCTGCCGATGTATGCAAGGTTTCGAAATTAGAAAATTTACCAGTCAATCATCCTTCGATTACAGCGCTCAAAGAAAAACTCTTTGGTGCTTGGGAAATGAATTGGGCAAGTTTTAATCACATAGAAGACGTGCAGTTGGCAACAAGCATTATTGGCAAATTACCTTTCTTTATGTTTCCTCATGCAGAAATTGATGGGAAAACACTCGACAATCTGGATCCTGAGAAATTTTCTTATAAAATCATTTCATCTGAGTTAATTGGAACCGGAGCAAAGCTCTAACGTATTCACTACAACTCTTATTAGGTTCATTTTTTCCCACCACTCAAATTCTATTATTCTGCGGGATTCCAATACACTAATTGGAATCAACAAATCTCAACTCAACTTCCAACACTGGAAAATAAAAAAACCGGTACACCGGCTGTCATGCGACAGTGGTGTACCGGTGTTGATAC
>JBBTCY010000025.1:0-2312 GCA_038043005.1 Pseudomonadota bacterium | reverse complement strand
CTGCCCCCCCCCCTCAAGTCTTTGCGCTGCCAGTTGCATCAAACCATTGCCAAGGTCAGCGATGATCTGGATCGGCGCCATACCTTCAATACCGCGATTGCCGCTGTGATGGAACTGATGAACAGCCTGGCAAAGGAACAGGGCACCGATCCCACCAGCCGCAACCTGATGCAGGAATCCCTGGAAAATATCGTGTTGCTGCTGTCCCCCATCGTTCCACACATTTGTCACGAACTATGGCGCGAACTGAGACCGGGCACGGAACTGTTCGACCAGCCCTGGCCCCAGGCGGATGATTCGGCGCTGGTGCAGGATGAAATAAAACTGATTGTGCAGGTCAACGGAAAATTGCGCGGGCAAATCAATGTCGCGCAGAATGCCGGGCAGGCTGCGATTGAACAAGCGGCTCTGGCCAGTGAATCGGTGCAGAAATTTATCGACGGACAGACGATCAGGAAAATAATCGTCGTCCCCGGCAGGTTGGTCAATATTGTTATATAGTGGCTGACATTGAAATTTTTTCCATTCGTTTGCCCGGATCAATACCATGATGCTCACTAAACCGCAGATTTTCATTCTTGTCATGCTGCTGATGCTCACTGCCTGCGGGTTCAAATTGCGCGGGCAGGTATCGCCGTTGCCCTTTAAAAAGCTGTACGTGTCAGCGCCCGCTGGGCATTCCATCGGTACTGATCTGGAACGTGCCATCAATGCCACACCCACCACAAAAGTTGTTAAAAACACCCAGGAGGCTGAGGCCACCATACACATTGTCAGCGCAGTCAACGATCGAACCATTCTGTCGCTCTCCGGAGGTGGCCGGGTGCGTGAATTTCAGTTAATTTATCGGGTCGTAATGCGCGTAACGGATAAACAGGGCAATGAACTCATCCCAAACAGCGAAATTGCGCTCATGCGCAATCTTCCATTCCTGGACGAGCAGATTTTGGCCAAGGAATCCGAAGAAAAACTGCTATACCGGGACATGCAGTCGGATGCCGTACAGCAGATTATCTGGCGGGTTTCCGCAATTAAAATTGAATGAGATCGGTGCACTTTTGAGAAAATCATTCATCACATGCGAATAAAACTTGACCAGCTATCCCATCATCTACAGAAACACACCGCTCCCCTCTACACGCTGTTCGGCAATGAGCCGTTGCTCATTCTGGAAGCCGCTGACGCAATCCGCGCGCACGCCCATCGGCAAGGCTATACCGAACGGGAAATATTCCTGATCGACCACCGTTTCAACTGGTCTGATCTCCTCACCGCAAGCAACAGCCTGTCACTTTTTGGCGATCGCCGGATCATGGATATCCGCATCCCCTCCGGCAAGCCCGGCAGAGAAGGCGGCAAAGCTATTGAGACTTACTGCCAGACATTGCCACTCGACACAATTACGCTCATCACCCTGCCCAGAATGGACAAGCAGGGGCAGGCCTCCAAATGGTTCAAGGCACTTGAAAACGCCAGCACCATGATCCCGATTTATGCCATTGAGCGCGATCAGCTCCCCGGCTGGATCGGACAGCGCCTCACGGCGCAGCAACAGAAAGCAGCCCCTGACACACTGCAATTTCTCGCCGACAAGGTGGAAGGCAACCTGCTGGCCGCACATCAGGAGATCCAGAAACTCGCCCTGCTTTATCCCACCGGCAATTTATCATTTGAGCAAGTAAAAAATGTCGTACTGAACGTGGCGCGTTATGATGTCTATAAATTAGCCGATGCCATGCTCACCGCCGATGCTGCGCGATACATGCGGATCCTGACGGGACTGCAGGGCGAAGGAACCGCCTCCCTTCTAGTGCTCGCCACCCTCACCGAACAAATCCGCCAACTGATTTCCCTCCGTACAGGCCTCGATCGCGGCGAATCACCGGCGCAGCTCATGCAGACTGCCCGAATATGGGGAGACCGGCAAAAAATCATGCTGACAGCCGCCAAACGCATTGCTCCGGAACACCTGACACACCGCCTGCTGCACGCCGCCCGGATCGACAGAATCATTAAGGGTGTTACCCAAGGCGATGTCTGGGATGAGTTGCTGCAACTTGGAATGGGTTTTGCGATCAACGGTCATTTGAGCGTCAGGAAAACAGTGGGTGGATAGTTTAGTCAGGATTGACCATAAGATAATTTTGTTGATTGTTTTACATAGTGTAGTCACGAGATAATAAATATGAGATCCTTTGTAGAAAGGAGGATTTCATATGAAAACATCGCACAGACGCCACGATATTTCAGACAAGGTATGGGGTTTGCTGGAGCCGCATTTGCCTGGACGGGAAGGCAGTTGGGGTGGTCTT
>JBBTCY010000024.1:0-1358 GCA_038043005.1 Pseudomonadota bacterium | reverse complement strand
CAGCAGGAAAACCAACAATCCATTTTGACCATCATGCGCAAGTCGGACAGATTGGTGACCACAACACGCAGCATAATAATGTCCAGATCATCCATCAAGGCGATATAAACATTGATCTAGCCAAGCAACTGGGCATTACTGAAACAGCACTCAAGAATTTCTTCAAGATCCTTGAACATCAGAATGTACCGGCTGCGGAATTAGATAACGCGTTAAGAAAACTGGCTGCACGTCATAAGGAACTGGAAGAACGTGTCAAGCAACTGGATTCTGAAGATCCCGAGGTTATCGCCTTACAGAAACAGGCACGGGAAGCCATCATCAATGCCCAATATGAACAGGCCGAGGATCTGCTGGATAAAGCCATTGAACTGGATAATTCGGCTGCGGAGAAAGTCAATGCCGTTTATTTAAAGCGCAAGCGCTCGGCTGCGGAAAATATGGCGCTGAAAGCCGAAACACTGCATACCCGCTTTGCATGGGATGATGCCATCAAGGCTTATCAACAGGCTATCAGTTTTGCAGGCGAAGCCAGGGCTGAAGAAAGAATGGCAGAATACCAGAATAGCCTTGGGCGTGTATGTCATGACAATGGCCAATATACGGAGGCTGTTATCTATTTTGAACTGGCTCTGGCCAATGACTACAAAACTTATGGGGAAAATCATCCCACCGTAGCGATCCGTCGCAATAATCTGGGTGCAGCCTGGATAGCCTTGGTCAGTATGACAAAGCGATTGGGTATTATGAGCAGGCCCTGACCAGTGACCTCAAGACTTTTGGGGAGGATCATCCCAACGTAGCGATCCGTCGTAATAATCTAGGTCTAGCCTGGAATAACCTTGAACAGTATGACAAAGCGATTGGATATTATGAGCAAGCCCTGAGCAGTGACCTCAAAACTTATGGGGAAGATCATCCCAGTGTCGCGAGAGATTGCAATAATCTGGGTGCAGCCTGGGATAGACTTGGGCAGTACGACAAAGCGATTGAGTATTATGAGCAGGCACTGGCTATTGTTACAGAAAAACTGGGATCAGAACATCCCCATACCTTGCTGGTCAGCAGTAATCTGGAGAGCGCCAGAAAAGCTTTGGCTGACAAAATCAAATGAGAGTTATCGCACGACTTCCACCGTGCGATAAGCCTCTATTCGTAGCCATTTTTAGACCCAGCCATCCTGCAGCATCACGCTGCCGATCAGATTAACCCCGGCTTCAGCGCTTTCGGCGATCTCCACGGCCAGCCATTCCCGGTTGACCTGGTTATTCTCAAGCCGCAGTAACTGTCCGCTGAGTTCCGCGCTGGTGGCCAGGCGTCCGAGTGTATGCGTATAGATGGTTTGCACATAGTCTGTG
>JBBTCY010000023.1:0-6619 GCA_038043005.1 Pseudomonadota bacterium | reverse complement strand
TCAAAACGGGCTTTACAGATGTCTTTGGCTGCTGCGGTTGCTTCCTTCAGGAATTTACGCGGGTCAAAGTTGCTTTTGTCTTTTTCCAGGCTGCGGCGGATCGCGCCGGTCATGGCCAGACGGATGTCAGTATCGATATTGACCTTGCGCACGCCATACTTGATGCCTTGCTGGATTTCTTCCACGGGCACGCCATAGGTTTCCTTAATGTCACCGCCGTATTGGCGTATGATTTCCAGCCATTCCTGCGGGACCGAGCTGGAGCCGTGCATGACCAGATGGGTATTGGGAATGCGCTGATGGATTTCCTTGATGCGCTGGATGGCCAGAATATCGCCCGTGGGTTTACGGGTAAATTTGTACGCGCCGTGCGAGGTTCCGATAGCAATCGCCAAGGCATCCACACCAGTTTTACGGACAAAATCAGCGGCTTCTTCCGGATCTGTCAGCAATTGGTCATGGGATAACACGCCTTCTGCGCCGTGCCCATCCTCCGCTTCTCCCATGCCCGATTCCAGCGAGCCCAGACAACCCAGTTCACCTTCCACAGAAACACCGATTGAATGCGCGATATTGACAACTTCCGATGTAACTTTCACATTATATTCATAGGTCGATGGTGTCTTGGCATCCGCCTGCAGGGAGCCGTCCATCATGACACTTGAAAAGCCGCTGCGAATCGCATTGACACAGACGGATGGAGAAGCGCCATGATCCTGGTGCATCACAATCGGTATGTGGGGATAAGCTTCAACTGCTGCTTCGATTAAATGGCGTAAAAATGCTTCACCGGCATACTTCCGCGCTCCAGCAGAACCCTGCATGATCACCGGACTGTTACATTCATCCGCTGCCTGCATGATTGCCTGGATCTGTTCCAGATTATTGACATTAAAAGCAGGCAGGCCGTAGCCGTTCTCTGCCGCGTGATCGAGTAGTTGTCTTAATGATACAAGTGCCATTTAAATCTCCTTCACAGAATTGTCTTAATTTAAGTTTTGATTATAAATAGTAGTATAAATCTTACAGAACCTGCTTAATTAGCTTTTTAATAGCAGACCCGCATTAAACTGCTGTCAGCTTTTCCTAGCCGTGCTTTCACCAACCTTGATAATCTTCATGGTATTGGTGCCCCCTGTCTTTCCAACCGGCTCGCCAATCGTCATGACCATGATATCGCCGTTGCGCACCACACCGCGTTTGAGCAATTCATCTTCAGCAAGTCCTAATATGACTTCCGGGTCGTTGAGTCCTTCACCAAACTCTACCGGATAAACGCCCCGGAATAATGTGACTCTGCGCCGGGTACCTTCATGGGGGCTCAACGCAAAGATCGGTACTTTTGAGCTTCTTCGTGACATGAGCAGCGCAGTAATACCGCTCTGGGTCAACGCGGCAATCGCACGGATCTGCAAACCGCTGGCTGTAAACATCGTCGCACGGGCAATCGCCTCTTCAATCGTCGCGGGATGAGCAGTCGGCATGCGTCGATCGTGATTTACCAGATATTCCTTTTCCGCTTCCAGACACACCCTTGCCATTGCTTCAACCGATTCAACCGGATACTCTCCGGCAGCGGATTCGGCTGACAGCATGACAGCATCCGTTCCATCCAGTACCGCATTGGCAACATCGGATACTTCAGCGCGCGTTGGGATTGGACTCGTTATCATCGACTCCATCATCTGCGTTGCAGTCACGACCAGTTTATTATTGGCGCGTGCTGAACGGATCATTCTTTTTTGTAAAGCCGGCACAGCGGCATCCCCGACTTCAACCGCCAGATCACCCCGCGCAACCATGATGGCATCCGATGCTTCGAGTATGTCATCCAGCGCCAGAATCGCTTCCGAGCGTTCAATCTTCGCCATGATCAGGCTTTTACCGCCGGCTTCCTGCATTAATTTACGCGCCTGCAAGATATCATCGCCGGAACGCACAAAGGAAACAGCCAGATAATCCGCATCAAATGCCGCAGCCGTCTTGATGTCTTCCAGATCCTTATTGGTCAGTGCTGGCGCGCCTAGTCCGCCGCCTTTCCGATTGATCCCTTTGTTATTGGATAACACGCCACCTTGCTGGACCACACAAAAAACCTGATGGCCTTTCACCGTTGACACACCCAGCACAATGCGACCATCATCCAGCATCAGCGTTGCTCCGGTTTCCAGATCATTCGGCAACTCTTTATAATCCAGCCCAACCCGTTCCTGATTACCTAATTCGCAGTTAGCGTCCAGAATAAACTTATCGCCAACTTCCAGCTTGATCTTCCCATGTTCAAATTTGCCAACACGAATCTTGGGGCCCTGCAAATCCGCGAGAACGCCGACAGTACGACCCGCCGCCCGCGCCAGTACACGCGTCATCTCCGCATATTCCATATGATGCTTGCGCGTACCATGTGAAAAGTTAATCCGAACAACATCCACACCTGCCAGAATCATACGTTCCAGTACTTTCGGATCACCACAGGCAGGGCCCAGCGTTGCGACTATCTTTGTTCTTCGGATCATTGTCTTCTTTATTAGTTAATTTTTAGCGCGCATTTCCAGTATCTCAACAGCCGGTAATTTTTTACCTTCCAGAAACTCGAGGAAAGCACCGCCGGCTGTTGATATATAAGATACTTTGTCATAAATATCATACTTCTGGATAGCTGCAATGGTATCACCACCGCCAGCCAACGTGAAAGCGCTTGTTTCTGCGATGGCTCGTGCGACCTTTTCGGTGCCGGCACCAAACTGGTCAAACTCAAATACGCCGACAGGGCCGTTCCAGACAATCGTACCCGCTTTCATAATAATATCCACTAATTCCTGAGCGCTCTTTGGTCCGATATCAAAAATCATGTCATCGTCATTGACATCGCTCGCGTCTTTCAACACGGCAGGCTCGTTGGCATCAAACTTCTTACCAACCACAACGTCGCTTGCAATCGGAATCGACGCATTTCGTCTGGTCATCTTATCCATGAGCATTCTGGCTGTGGGAACCAGATCATCCTCGCACAGCGACTTTCCGACATTCTTGCCGGTTGCCTTCAGAAACGTATTGGCAATGCCACCACCAACCACCAGTTGATCAACCTTCTCAGCCAATGACTCCAGCACGGTCAGCTTGGTTGACACTTTTGATCCGCCGACAATCGCAACCATCGGACGGGCGGGATTGAGCAGCGCCTTGGTCAACGCATCCAGCTCTTCAGTCAGCAGAAACCCTGCGCAGGCCACTGGCGCATATTTAGCGATGCCGTGTGTGGATGCTTCCGCACGGTGAGCTGTTCCAAATGCATCCATTACAAATATATCGCACAAGCTGGCGTATTTTCTGGCAGTTTCTTCCAGATTCTTTTTTTCGCCTTTGTTAATGCGGCAATTTTCCAGCACCACCAGTTCGCCTTCAGCCACATCAAAACCGCCATCGACCCAGTCCTTAATTAAACGAACCGGTTTTCCCAAGCGACCTGCAATATTATCGGCAACCGGTTTCAGCGAATTCTCTTCAGTCCACACGCCTTCTTCAGGACGTCCCAGATGAGAAGTGACCATCACTCTGGCGCCTTGTTTAAGGCAATGATTAATGGTTGCCATGGAAGCAGTAATGCGCGCATCCGATGTGACTTTACCGTCTTTCACCGGCACATTCAGATCGGCACGAATAAATACACGTTTACCTTTAGGATCAAGGTCAACAAGTTTAATAACAGACACGATGAACTCCAAAATTGTCTAAAGTAAAAATAAAGGATAGCAAATGCTACCCTTTATGTCTTATTTAAGATGAATTTATATTGCTTAAGTGATTAATTCCATGGAAAGAATTTATTCCTTCCCAGGCAGCAGTTACTTGGCAACAGTACGAACCATCTCCAGAACCTTTGTCGAATAGCCCCATTCGTTGTCATACCATGCGACGACCTTCACAAAGCTTTTATCCAGCGCCATACCTGCTTCAGCATCAAAAATGGAAGTACAGCTCTCACCACGGAAATCGGTTGACACGACTTTCTGGTCGGTATAACCCAGAACGCCTTTCATTGAGCCTTCTGAAGCAGCTTTCATGGCTTTACAGATATCTTCATAGGAAGCGTCTTTTTCCAGTTCAACGGTCAGATCAACCACCGACACATCCGATGTCGGAACACGGAAAGCCATACCGGTCAGTTTCTTATTTAACTCAGGAATTACGACACCCACTGCCTTGGCTGCACCGGTCGAGGATGGGATAATATTTTCCAGAATACCGCGGCCACCCCGCCAGTCTTTATTCGATGGGCCATCCACTGTCTTTTGCGTTGCTGTCGCGGCATGCACCGTTGTCATGAGACCACGCTTGATACCCCAAGTATCGTTCAGCACTTTGGCAATCGGTGCCAGACAGTTTGTTGTGCATGATGCATTCGAGATAATCTTTTCGCCTTTATAGGACTTATCATTTACGCCATAAACAAACATGGGCGTATCATCCTTGGAAGGTGCTGACATAATGACTTTCTTGGCACCTGCCGTCAGATGCTTCTCACAGGTTTCCTTGGTCAGAAACAGACCGGTTGATTCAACCACGACATCTGCGCCCACTTCATTCCACTTCAATTCTGCCGGATCTTTAATGGCGGTCAAGCGAATTCTCTTGCCATTGACTACCAGTGTATTGCCGTCGATTGAAATATCACCCTGAAAACGACCATGTACCGAGTCATGCTTCAACATATAAGCCAGATAATCCGGCTCCAGCAAATCATTGATAGCAACTATTTCAATATCAGGAAAATTCTGTACTGCGGAGCGAAAAACCATGCGTCCGATACGCCCAAACCCATTAATACCAACCTTAATTGTCATACCAAAACTCCTTGAATAAAAATCTTGTGTTTCCGGGTGAGTTCATCTCACCCAATTGCTTATATAAAATCAGAGAATTCCTTTGACTGTCTTAACCACGTTCTCGACGGTAAAACCAAAATGTTTGAATAACACGTCAGCAGGTGCCGATTCACCGAAACTGTCAATACCGACCACAGCGCCGTCCAGCCCAACATATTTGCGCCAGAAATCTGTCACGCCTGCTTCGATGGCAACACGTTTGACACCCTTTAACAAGACACTTGCCTTGTAAGATGGTTCCTGACGATCGAATACATTGGTACATGGCATGGAAACAATGCGCACATGAATCCCTTCTTCAGCCAGTGCCTTCTGCGTATTTATGGCCAGGCCAATCTCGGAACCTGTCGCGATCAGAATCGCCTGAGGCTGTCCATTGCCTGCTTCGGATAAAATGTAGCCTCCTTGATCAATCTGCTTAATCGTTGCTGCATCACGTTTCTGGAACGGCAGATTCTGACGGCTGAATATCAATGTTGAAGGACCGTCCTTACGCTCAATCGCGCGCGCCCATGACACAGTTGATTCAACAGTATCACAAGGCCGCCATACATCCATATTGGGGATATAGCGTAATGTCGCCGTCTGCTCTACCGGCTGGTGCGTTGGACCATCTTCACCCAGACCGATTGAATCATGGGTAAATACGAATATATTGCGAATTTTCATCAATGCCGCCATGCGCAGTGCATTACGAGCATATTCAGAAAACATCAGGAAGGTAGCACCGTAAGGAATCAGGCCGCCATGCAGTGACAATCCATTCATCATGGCGCTCATGCCAAACTCGCGCACCCCATAATAAACATAGTTTCCACCATTCTTCTTGCTGATTCCCTTGGAACCTGACCAGAGTGTCAAATTCGATCCAGCCAGATCAGCAGAACCGCCGAGCAATTCTGGTAAAACTGGTGCCAATCCTTCGATTGTATTCTGTGACGCCTTACGGCTCGCAATCGTTTCCGCCTTGGCATTGACCTGATTGATAACACTCTCTACATGACTCTTCCAGTTTGCGGGCAAATCACCGTCCATACGGCGCTTAAACTCAGCCGCCTCAGCAGGGTATCTTTCTGCATATTCAGCAAATTTCTGGTTCCATTCAGCTTCCAGTTTTTTTCCTTTTTCTTTCGCATCCCACGCGCTATAAATGTTCTGCGGAATTTCAAAAGGTGGGTGATGCCAGCCAATGTGCGGACGGGCAGCGGCAATTTCCGCGTCACCCAAGGCAGCGCCATGTACTGAATGCGTATTGGCCATATTGGGCGAACCCAATCCAATGACCGTTTTACAGCAAATCATCGAGGGTTTATCGTTGACTCGCTTGGCCGCTTCGATTGCAGCCTCAATCGCTACCGGGTCATGCCCGTTTACATTCGGCACCACATGCCAGCCGTAGGCTTCAAAACGCTTCGGTGTATCATCTGTAAACCAGCCTTCCACATGGCCATCAATGGAAATACCGTTATCATCGTAAAAACAGATCAGCTTACCCAGTCCTAACGTACCAGCCAATGAGCAGGCTTCATGGGAAATGCCTTCCATCAGGCAGCCATCACCCAGAAAAACATACGTGTTGTGATCGACAATATTATAGCCAGGGCGGTTAAACTCAGCGGCCAGCACTTTTTCTGCCAGCGCCATGCCAACCGCATTGGTAATACCCTGACCTAACGGGCCTGTCGTGGTTTCCACGCCTGGCGTGTAACCGTATTCCGGATGCCCGGGCGTCT
>JBBTCY010000022.1:22276-24917 GCA_038043005.1 Pseudomonadota bacterium | reverse complement strand
GCTTCCTCAACAAAACGTTTGAAATTTTCACGATAACTGGCATCCAGTCGACGATAATCTTCTGATTCGACCCCGCTTTCTTCGAAGATCCTGGAAAATTTAACGATAGCTTCGTGTGTTGTGCTGGAATCACGCACCAAGCTGGAATCAAGAAAGCGTTCCTTCAAATAGCTATCAATTTGCTCAATCTTCTTATCGGCAATCGCAGAAACATTTCGGATAGCCGATTTTTTAATTTCTTTCTCGAAGGTATGCAGCAGACTATTGCCAATGACCAATATCGGCAGTAAAGAGACCAATGCAAACCACACAGCGAAGCGCTGAGTCAGTGAAGTGAATCTCATCAGTTTCTCCTCACAACAAGTGCTATAAAGTTTTCAGGTATATTGACTGTATTATGTTTTATGTGTAGCCAATCATCTAAACATTATTTTTCGAGTTATTTTATTCCTAACTGGTTAAAAACATCATAACATGCTCAAGTTATGAAGAAAGCCGGTTTTTATGGAATTCAATCTCACATCGAATGAAAAATCTATGTCTGGATCTGTTTGATATGTCGATACGCACAATAATTCTTAGTTTGATCTGGGGGATGGCATCTCTGCCGTGGATGGCTATGGGTGGTAACATGGCATCAAAGGAAATCAGGAATTCGGTCGGCATGAAGTTTGTTCTGGTTCCATCCGGTGAATTCATGATGGGCAGTGATGAATCGCTTGCCATCCTCACCAGGGCTTACCCACACTATGATCTTACACGTCTTCAGGCATTGGGGGATGAAGCGCCGGTTCACAAGGTACGCATTACCCAATCATTTTATCTGGGACAACACGAAGTGACAGTTGGCCAGTTCAGGCAATTTGTGGAAGAATCCGGCTATACACCGGAATCTGAGGTCGATGGAACGGGTGGCTATGGCTATAATCCGGATTACGATCCTGCAAATTCAAAACGCGGTGATGTTTTTGAGGGGAGAGATCCAAAATACTCATGGAGGAATCCGGGATTCAGGCAGGGGAATGATCATCCTGTGGTAAATGTAACCTGGAATGATGCAGTAGCGATGAGTCAGTGGTTAAGTGTGAAGGAAGGGAAAAAATACCGTCTGCCAACCGAAGCGGAATGGGAATATGCCTGCCGTGCGGGTACCCGGACGCGGTATCACAGCGGTGATGATCCGCAAACGCTTCTGAAAGTATCCAATACCTTTGCTGCAGATACGAAAACAGGCAAATCAGACTGGGCAATCTATGCGACGGCCGGGCTGACGGCTTTGAATTCACAGCGCCCGGTTGGCAGTTTTACGCCGAATCCATGGGGTCTGTATGACATGCATGGCAATGTATGGGAGTGGGTTGCGGACTGGTATGGTGACAATTATTATGCAACATCGCCAGTCGACAATCCTCCCGGTCCGGATGCAGGGGAGGTGCGAGTGCGCCGTGGCGGGTCATGGCATACCTGGCCGTTTTATGCCCGTTCATCGTTTCGTAATTGGAACAAACCTGAGACACGGTATACACTGGTCGGTATCAGGCTATTACGGGAAGTTGATGCAGAGAAACAGTGAGTTGTGAATTACAGAACGAAGTGCTCAGGTATCGGCGGGATTTGAGGCAATTTTTTTATAACAGATCGTTTGAAATCGATCAGTGGGGTTGATTGCTGGCTGCCTCACGAATGGCTGTTAATAGTGCAGCATCTAAATGGCCATCGGCGATGCGTTGGGTATTCTTCTGAAAACGACTGATAGCCTGGCGGGTGACTGAGCCCATGACGCCATCCGCTTCGCCGGCATCGATGCCGAGTGTGGATAGATCCAGTTGCAGTTGACGTACCTGCTCACGGGTTATTTTTTGCTCATCGGTTGGTGGGTCGCGATGCAATGCCGGTGAACCGGCAATGCGGTCAGCCAGATGTCCGACAGTCAGTGCATAGAATTCTGAACGATTCCAGCGCATGATGACATGAAAATTTTTGGTGACCAGAAAAGCAGGGCCGCGATGACCGGCAGGCACTAGCAGTGATACTTCCTGTGTGGTAGGAATAAGGGGTGCATTGGTTGAGACCAGCGTAACGCCTTGTTCGAGCCAGCCGGCTAGAGTCAGCGATTGATCACGACCTGCGAGTGAATAATCAAATGAAGGCGGCAATCGAACTTCCTGCCCCCATCCTAATCCGGACACCCAGCCTAACTGACGTAAAAAATTTGCAGCAGAAACCATGGCATCCGGAATGCTGCCCCATAAATCACGTCGCCCATCGCCATCGGCATCCTGTGCGTAGCGGAGAAAGGTGGATGGCATGAATTGCATGTGTCCCATGGCACCGGCCCATGATCCAATCATGCGGTCAGGGGATACGTCGCCCGCATCAAGAATGCGCATGGCATTCAGTAATTCCTGTGTGAAGAATGTGCTGCGGCGCGGATCACAGGCAAGTGTGGCCAATGAATTCGGAATAGACCAGTCACCAAAATATCCTCCATAATTGGTTTCAAGGCCCCAGAAAGAAACTAGATATTGAGCAGGAATGCCTGTCTCCTGCTGGATCTGGTCCAGTAATGTACGATGCTTTACCAGCAGCTCCCGTCCACGGCGAATGCGTTCATCATTGATTCGCGTACTAAAGTAATTGG
>JBBTCY010000022.1:0-22176 GCA_038043005.1 Pseudomonadota bacterium | reverse complement strand
TTTTTTTTATAATCAAATGGGTAGTGCTCAGCGTAAACAGTGGCATTATTATTTTCGGTGAGGGCAGGCAGATTTTATACAATCGGCATACAGCGATAAGGAATGCTCCTGAAGCGTAAAGCCACGTTCCTTGGCGATGGCCAACTGGCGCTTTTCAATTTCCGAATCATAGAATTCTTCCACGCGCCCACATTGCAAGCATACCAGATGATCATGGTGGCTATCATTTTTTAGTTCAAAGACAGCCTTGCCGCTTTCAAAGTGATGGCGTTCCAGTAAACCGGCCTGCTCAAACTGGGTTAACACACGATATACCGTGGCAAGTCCGATATCTTCACCCTCATTGATCAATTCTTTGTAGATATCTTCAGCCGATCGATGGCGCACACTACTATTTTCAAATAGATTTAGTATCTTGAGTCTGGGTAGTGTTGTTTTGAGGCCTATCGTTTTAAGATTGATACTTTTCAGGTCGCCTGAGTTGCTCATGGTTATCTCGGTTCGATAAATTATTTACTGTATCATATAGTGCTGAGCCTACTTTGGAAACATATCATATCAATCAAGATGACTGTTAAATTTTTCGCACTATTTGTATTTTTTCAGTTAGCCGGGTGTTCATATTTGCCGCATTTTCTTTACAAAATTGATGTGCAACAAGGCAATGTTGTGACCGAGGAGATGGTGGAAAAATTAAAGCCGGGGATGACTCGATCACAGGTGCGGTTTGTCATGGGCTCTCCGTTGATTGTCGATACATTTCGCGATAACCGTTGGGATTATGTCTATATATTCCGGGAGCATGGTGATCTGATTGAACAGAAGCGTCTGACCATTTTTTTTGAAGGCGATGAGCTGGTGCGTATTGAAAATTATATGATATTCCCAAGCAAGCCAAATGAGCCAAAACCGGATAAAGCCAAAGTAGAATCGGAGACAACTCAACCTGACAGTGAGAAAAAATAGTTTCATCGCTGAGTGTTGATCACATTAAACGAGAAAATTTTGCAGGGATCGCATGATAACTCAGAAAATCGCCATAGCAGGGAGTGCCGGACGCATGGGTCGCGCACTGTTGGAAGTGGTTACCCAGGCACCGGATATGCAGTTGTCTGCTGCATTGGAGAGAATGGGCAGTCCTTACTTGGATAAGGATGCGGGGGAACTGATAGGTGCAAACTGTGGCATCCCTATCGTCAGTAATTTTGAAGAAGCATTGACCGGATGTGATCATTTGATTGATTTTACACGCCCGGAAGGCACGCTTGCGCACCTTGCCGTCTGTCGCAAGGTGGGTGTAAAAATGGTTATCGGTACCACGGGTTTTTCCATGGAAGAAAAGGCCATGCTGAAGGCGGCATCGGAGGATATCGCCATTGTATTCGCGCCCAATATGAGCGTGGGGGTGAATGTGACTTTCAAGCTGTTGGAAATTGCGGCCAAAGCACTGAATGACGGATATGACATCGAAATTGTCGAGGCGCATCATCGTCATAAAATTGACTCACCCTCAGGGACGGCGCTACGCATGGGTGAAGTGATCGCCGAGGCTTTGCAGCGCGATTTATCAAAAGTGGCGGTTTACGGACGTGAGGGAGTGACCGGCGAACGTAAACCCGATACGATCGGATTCGCCACAATCCGCGCTGGGGATATTGTTGGCGAGCATACCGTGATGTTCGCTGATATCGGTGAACGGATTGAAATTTCGCATAAGGCCAGCAGTCGCATGACTTTTGCCATGGGCGCATTGCGTGCAGTCCGGTTTCTTGCCGACAAACCCAATGGCTTATTCGATATGCAGGATGTGCTGGGATTGCGCTGATATTCATGCACGTTCCCGCTAGCATGATCAACAGCATTCCAAGTGATGTCTGACACCCGATGGCCACTTATGCAATAGGCGATATCCAGGGCTGTTTCCGTTCATTCCAGCAATTAATTAATTTAACAGGCTTCAATCCGCAGCGCGACAAGTTGTGGTTAGTGGGGGATCTGGTGAATCGCGGCCTCGATTCTCTATCGGTGCTGCGCTTTATTAAACAGATGGGTGACGCGGTCATTACAGTACTCGGCAATCACGATTTGCATCTTCTGATGGTGGCAGCAGGACTTGCTGAAAGTGGATCCAGCGATACCATTCAGTCCATTCTGAATGCACCCGATCGGGATGATTTGTTGAATTGGCTGCGTCAACAGAAACTGTTTCATGTTGACGATGAATATGCCATGGTGCACGCAGGCTTGTTACCCGCATGGTCGGTGTCACAGGCCGAACAACTGGCGCTTGAGGTTGAATGCGCATTGCAGCATGAAAATTACCCGGAAATATTGGCACAGATGTATGGCAATGAACCGGATCATTGGCGAGATGACCGGATTGGTTATGAACGCTTGCGGGTCATTGTCAACGCCATGACGCGCATGCGAATCTGTAGCCCGGAAGGGAAAATGAATTTTTCGTTTAAAGGAAATATCCGCAGCATTCCATCCGGATATTTGCCGTGGTTTGAAGTGCCCAGACGTGCCAGCCAGAAAAAAACCATTGTTTTTGGCCACTGGTCTGCGTTAGGGTTGCATGTAACTGATAATTTAATTGCACTAGATAGCGGTTGCGTATGGGGTGGTTCGTTGACGGCTATGCGACTGGAAGACCGGAAGATTTTTCAGGTTCCCTGTGTGGAATAGGCAAAGACAATGCAGTAGCAATTGCATGTTCAGAGAAACGTGCTAATTCACGTCGATTCTTTTTACCACACGCAATCGGTGCAACAAATGACAATTCGGCATCGATGCGTGTCTGCTGCAGGATCTGTTGTAATGACTGTACCAATGAGGGGTCAATATAAGCCGCTTCCCGGCATACTTCCCCGGCTACATTGCGATAACAGATTGCGACAGGATAAAGCAGCGCATCGACTGTTACGGCCGACTGCAGTAATGATGCATGAAAATGTTTAAGTGCTGTGCCGTCACCGGTTGTTCCTTCGGGGAATACCGTGACCCGGTCGCAGCGCATCAGGACTTCACCGATTGCTTGATTCATGTGCAGCGTGTCAGCACGCCTCGTGCGCTCAATAAACAGGGTACCGGCATTCCGGCTCAGGAAGCCCAATACAGGCCAATGACTGATCTCAGCCTTGGCGACAAAGCGGGTAGGGCAGGCAGCCATCACAATACACACATCCAGCCAGGACACATGATTGGCGACCAGCAGTGCTCGAGGTGTTTCTACTGTCGGCAATGTGCCGGTGCAATGGAGCCTGATATTGAGAATAGTCAGAATACCCGTTGCCCAGTTTGTCATCATTCGCCGCTGGATTGATTGAGAAAAATAGGGATAACCGATGGATTGGATCAATCCTGAAATAACATGTATCAATAGCCGGAGCAGCCGAATCATGCGTATTACGCGAGCTGTTTTCTGCATGGCATAGATTTTCTGGGAAATTTTAAAAGTTAATGGGTATCCGGCCGGGCTTTAATATTACCGTATCGATGCAACGTATGAATATATAAAAGTAAAATTCCTCCTGTTTTTATAAACAGGAGGAATAGAGGTTGTACTGCCGAGTGCTGGTTAAATTTGTGGTTCTGGTTTATCCGACTGCTTTTCGGAGAATGTTGCGGCACTTCTGTTCTCCAATGCCTGTATCCGTGATTCCAGTTTGGCTACCAATGCTCTGGCTTCAGGAGAGATAGCGGGAATTTGTGATGCAGCAGAGGCCTTGCTTTCCAGTGTTGCAACCCGCATTTGCAGTTGTTCAGGTAGTTTCTCCGCTTCAGGTCCTGCCAGATGAGTGAATTCGACGCTGTCTTCATAAGGTTCGCGCGTGGTACCGGTCGCCCTGATGATCGTGCCTGCCAGCAGAC
Source organism: Pseudomonadota bacterium (assembly GCA_038043005.1). Classification (GTDB taxonomy): domain Bacteria; phylum Pseudomonadota; class Gammaproteobacteria; order Burkholderiales; family Nitrosomonadaceae; genus Nitrosomonas. The sequence goes on along the minus strand of JBBTCY010000022.1, from coordinate 18,303 downwards.
CGCCGACGATGGCGATAACCAGGGTAATCATGATGCCGTTAAATTGGGCGATTGCTACACCGGGTACAACAAGGAAAGCGCTTATTCCACCAAGTAATCCGGGCATTCCATGCAGATTATGCACGCCGCAGGTATCAACCAGTTTGAGTTTTGATTCCAGAACCGGTTGCAGGAAGACATAGCCCAATACGGACAGTGTGCCGGCAAGCAATCCGATGCTGAATGCGCCGGTGGGCGATACCACATCACATAACGATCCGATTGATACGCCTCCTGCTAATGCCGCATTGGCCATATCCACCATGGATGTTTTGCCGTGATGCAATTTAGTGCTGAGGAAATAGGTGGCAATGGTTGCTCCGGATAAAGCGAGCAGCGTGTTGACAACAGTTTGTGGCATTCCTTCGAGCGGAACCAGCGCTGTGGCGAAGCTTGGCCAGAAAATCCACAATACCATCGAACCAAGCATGGCAAAACGATCCGATGTATGGTCTGATTCAATGGGTTGGCTGCGCTGGTATGCCGTAGTTAATACCAGTGATATGCTTAAGCCAAAATAAGCACCGAATGCGTGAATAACAACGGAACCCGCTGTATCCTTGAATCCGGTTGTGTAACCAAATGCATCGTCGAGTACGATCCATTCATTCAATAAATAAAGGGGAACAATTAATAACGCCAGCAGAGCGTACTGGAAAACCCGCAAACGCCCCAGTACGGCGCCCATGGCGATTAGTGCTGTTGCCACGGATAACTCAGCAAATAATAATGCATCCAGCGTATGGGGTGATAATTGGTGACCGAAAATACCATTGGCGCGGAGCAAAATGTAGAGGGGCAAGCCAACGGCAACGACCAGATAGGTGCCAGTTACCGCACCAAATCCATATCGACGGACGAATACCATGAGAAAACCGAAACCGACCAGCAACATGGTCAGAATATGAATGATGTAGTTGTATTGTGCAACTATCCGCGCCTCACTGATGACAGGCGCCGCTTCACTTGCGCTAACCCAACCGCTAAAACTTAGGAGAAACAGACTCACTGCTCCCGACAGTGTCCAGCTAAAGCCTTTATTCATGTGATTCTTCCTTATTCTATGAGTTGTGAGGAATATCACCGTTAGTCTGGAATCAACACGGTCAATCGTTTTAAGAATTCCTCCTCATGACGAGAATCTTTAGTAATCGGCAGCTCATTACCAAGATAGACAGCACTGAAAGGGAAGCCTTCGCCGCTCCGCATCAATTTCAATTACCAGTATTTTCCAAGGTGAGGTCCTGAGGAAAGCGATATAACCTGATTGCAATCGACTTTCCCGCCATGAGTGTGAACTCAAATTACCATAAACACAATAGGGTTTAGGCAAATACCTGATTAAAATAAAAGGGGAATTTACAGGAAAAACACGCGGCGGGGGTCAGCGCAACACGCGTGGATTGACACCAGCCTTCAGGGCCTGGATCGCTTCTTCCGGATTGCTGACGATTTGTTGTTGCGGGCAGAAAATATTCCTGGCTAATTCGCGCTGTGCATAAAATTGCCTGACATAGTCCAGTTTCTGCCACTCTGCCACGCGGGGTTGCGCCCAGGTTTTGTCATCGCGACCGATGGCATACAATTTTCTTTCACTGGTTGCACAGCGGATTCCTTCATAACTGACATTGGCAGCGCCAGCAGAGGATTTAACGACCAGACTGAAGCGAATCACACCATCCTGGCCGACTTTAATGGATGTGGTATCGACAAAGTGCTGATTGCTGGAATTAGTAATATGAAAAGGAATCAGATCTGTGGTGTTTGGATAGGCGGGAACCTGCGTGAGCTGTTCAATCCATGGCTTGTCACTTTCAAATTCCTCCTTGAATGCCGGCTTGGCGCATGCGGACAGGGCAGAGATACCAATGATGCCAATGATGAGAAGAGCCTGTTTCATGGAGTGGTCAGATCAGTTACCAATGCGGTGCGGCAGTCATCAGGGACGGGATCGATAATCGCCTGGTAAGCCGGGTGGTCAACGCCCATGCTCAATGCAGCACCGTGGTGCAGCGCCTGGATCATTACCGGCATCAGTTCAAAGCGCAGGAAGTGAACAGCAGATGTTTTCTCACTCGTTTCCCGTTCCAGATCTTCGTCGGCAATCGCATGGACTGGTGCATGTCCTGCTACTTTCACCCATACCTTATCCTCGATGCCAACCATGGTTGCCAGTTTGGCAGCGCGTATGGCAGGATCCGGATATTCGATCATCATGGTTGCTTTCCAGTTAGTGCCGTCGGGAATTAAAGGTGTATAGGTTTCAAGCTCCTGGGTGATTTCTGCTGCTTCAAAAATGCGTTCAACATGGAGCATTTCCTGAATTTGATAACGAATAGTCAGCTCATCTTCAAAAATCAGCGTGATATGTTCACCAAGGGGAATTTTGCGGAGTTTTTTGTGTGCCATGACCTGAGCACGGAAATCTTTGCGTATTTTTGCATAGGCTTCCAGCGTCAACAAGCTGTCGCGGGTGATCTTGGTCATCGGATTCTCACAGGGTATCGCATTGCCGGCAATGGATTGCTGGGATGCGGCCATCATGGTGAGATCCGTGTCATCGCCATAAGCCAGGCATAGCAGGGTTAAAGGGTGTAATTTCTTTGCCTTACCGGTATTGCCCATGCCTTGTTCGATATGGCGTCCGGCGATGGCACAATCCGAACTGATATAATCAGGGTCTGGCGCAGCCATTTGTTTGAAAACTGCGCGGCCAATTTTCATGGAATCTGCAAAAAACTCACTTTTGACTCCCCACGTACCATCATGGCCGGAACAGCGTTCCACGACAGTGACGTTAGTATCCGGGACAAGTTGCAGCATGTCGCGAGTCTTTTTTCCAATATTCTGAACGCGAAGGTGGCAGGGGATATGGTAGGCCACATTGCCAAGCGGTTTCTTGAAATCGACTTTCAGCAACTGGTCCTGATGCCGGAGCATCAGGTACTCAAATGGATCAAACATCGCGGCTGCTACAGCCTGCACAGCCACGTCATCCGGAAACATGAGCGGCAATTCCTGTTTATACATCAATGTGCAGGAGGGCACTGCGGAGAGAATGGCATAGCCTTCCTGCGCCAGTTTGAACAGGTGCGGAATATTCTCATTTTTGAGTTTTTCCACCGCATCCAAATCGCCTAACTCCAGCTTGGGCATGCCGCAGCATGTTTCTTTTTCAACCAGACGGGCAGGGATTTTATTCTGTGCCAGAATGGTCAACAGATCATGACCAATGCCAGGTTCGTTATAGTTAATGTAGCAGGTGGCATAGATAGCAACCTTACCGGGCGTACGGGCGCCATCCCGGACGGGAAATGAGTGATCAATTTTTGCAGTTGAGCGGAATTTCTGTGTCGTGTAATCGGGCAGCTGTCTGTCGGCATGAATACCCAGCATACGGTCCATTAATTTACGGGTTGCCGGTGTTTTATTGATGGTGTTGACGGCCTGAACAACAACGGGAATGGTGGCCAGCTTGCCCACAAGATCCGTGCTGGAGAGTAATTTGTCACGAAACCCGGCACCTTTATTTTTATACTTAACTGCTTTGGCACGCAGCATTAGATGGGGAAAATCAATGTTCCATTCGTGTGGCGGTACATAGGGACATTTGGTCATGAAACACATGTCGCACAGATAACACCGGTCTACCACTTCCCAGAATTTGTATTTTTCTACGCCATCCAGTTCGCCGGTTGTTCCCTCATCAATCAGATCAAACAGCCGTGGGAAAGCTGTACATAGATTGACGCATCGTCGACATCCATGACAGATGTCAAAGACCCGCTCCATTTCATGGGTCAGACTGGCTTCGTTGTAAAAATCAAGATTCTTCCAGTCGATTGGATGACGCTTCGGCGCTTCCAGACTGCCTTCACGAGTAGACATAGAAAAACTTCAGAATGTAGATCAATCGGTTGACTAAAAGATTAATGGGGTTTACCCATCGGATGAATCGTACATGACTCTTGGATAAACCCCATTTATTTCACACGATTCCCGTGTTCATGCTGCATGCCTGATGCGAAACAATTACTCGATCAGATTGTCCAGTGCGCGCTGAAAACGGTTCGCATGGGAGCGTTCAGCTTTTGCCAGGGTTTCAAACCAGTCGGCGATTTCATCGAATCCTTCATCGCGGGCGGTTTTAGCCATACCGGGATACATATCGGTATATTCATGGGTTTCACCGGCAATGGCGGTTTTCAGATTGTCGCGGGAAGCGCCAAATACCATGCCCGTTGCTGGATCGCCGCAGCTTTCCAGATATTCCAGATGACCATGTGCATGACCTGTTTCACCTTCTGCGGTTGAGCGAAAAACAGCGGCAACATCATTTTGTCCTTCCACATCTGCTTTTGCTGCGAAATATAGATAACGGCGATTGGCCTGGGATTCTCCCGCGAATGCAGCTTTCAGATTTCCTTCCGTTCTAGATCCTTTTAATACCATGATTTTCTCCTTTTTAACGTGACAAGCCTAGATTATGATTATTATAAATTTTAGAACCCTGTAAACCTTGATTGACTGAAAATAAAGATGAGAAGTAAAAACTGTGCATCTTGCCAAGGTTATTTTCAGTTTAATCAAAGCATGACGAGTATGTAAACCAGTACAAATTTAATCTGTGCAGGGAGACTATCGAAGGGTGTCTGGATTGTCAACCATTCACTTTAATTTGATCGGGAATCGTTTTGTTGTTATTGCGCAGAATGGAATGAATAAAACTTTAATCAGAAAATATGGCTGCCAAAATTCTCATAATAATACTGATCGATTTCATCCCGGCTGAAATGATGATTCTGTCCACCCCGGTGCGCAATTTTCAAGGCACCCAGCAGTGATCCCAGTCGGCCGGTTGTCTGCCAATCTAACTGATTGGCAATGCCATAGAGCAATCCTGCACGATAGGCATCCCCACAGCCGGTTGGATCGATAATTGCTGTGGGTTTTGCGCAGGGAATGTCAATTTGTCTGCCATCCGTGTAGATAATGGATCCCTGTGACCCCATGGTGATAATCAGCGCTTTTGTTTTTCTGGCAAGCGATTCCAGTGTACTGCCAGTACGATCCTGCAGCATCTGACCTTCGTAGTCGTTCACGGCGATGTAATCGGCCTTGTCGATAAAGTCCAGCAGTTCTTCACCGTTATACATCGGCAGACCCTGACCCGGATCAAAGATAAATGGAATGCCTGCTTCATGGAATTCACGGGCATGCTGTATCATGCCGTCCCGTCCGTCCGGGGCAATAATGCCAAGTCCAATATCTGTCGTGTGTTTGATGGAATTCAGATGGGAAAAATTCATGGCACCCGGATGAAACGCAGTGATCTGGTTGTCGTCCAGATCGGTGGTGATGAATGCCTGCGCCGTGAATGTGTTGGGCACATGGCGTACATGTGTTTGTGGCAGTTTCAGCTTTTCAAATCGTGTTGCATAAAACTCATAGTCATCTCCCACGGTTGCCATCATGAATGGCTTGCCGCCGATCATTTGCAGATTATAAGCAATATTACCGGCACACCCGCCAAATTCACGCCGCATTTCTGGTACCAGGAAGGCGACGTTCAATATATGAATTTTTTCGGGCAGGATATGATTTTTAAAATGGTCTGGAAAGACCATGATATTGTCGTAAGCGATAGAGCCACAAATGAGTGTACGCATGGTTTTTATATGGACCCCACACAGTGATCCATATTTCCTTATATTAATTCAGAATCAGGACCCGGGTTTCCAGGATAAATCAAGTTCACGCGCTGCTTTAACATCATCCAGCCTGCGCACCGGCATGGTGTGAGGCGCGCTTTTCACCATATCAGGTTGTTCCTGAATCTCGGTTAAAATTTCTTTCATGGCGGTGACAAAAGCATCCAGTGTTTCCTTGGATTCCGTTTCAGCCGGCTCGATGAGCAGGCATTCTGGAACCAGCATCGGAAAATACGTGGTCGGCGCATGATAACCCTTATCCAGCAGACGCTTTGCAAGATTCATGGCGGTAACGCCTGTTTTATCCTTGATGTCTTTCAGTGTCACGATAAATTCATGGCTGGCGCGACGGGTCGGATAGGCAATTTCAAAACCTGCCTTGCGTAATTCCGCCATCAAATAGTTGGCATTCAATGTCGCGAATTCAGAGATTCGATGCATACCGTGCATGCCAAGCAACCGGACATAAATATAAGCGCGTAATAAAACGCCGGCATTGCCCATATGCGCAGACAATCGACCAATTGATTGAGGAATTTCTTTCTCGGTAACCCAGCGATAAATCCCGGCTTCATGGGCGACGATAGGAACCGGCATAAATGGCAGCAGGCGCGGCGCCACACCGACCGGCGCGGAACCTGGGCCACCACCGCCGTGCGGCGTTGAGAAAGTCTTGTGCAGGTTAATATGAATGACATCAAAACCCATGTCTCCGGGTTTTACTTTGCCCAGGACGGCATTCAGGTTGGCGCCATCGTAATACAGTAATCCGCCCGCCTGATGCACAACACGGCTCATTTCAGCCACGTTTTTTTCAAACACACCCAGTGTGGAGGGGTTGGTAAGCATCAATCCAGCGGTTTGAGGACCAACGGCTGCTTTTAATGCATCCAGATCGACATTGCCTTCCTTGTCGGTAGCGATTTCAACAACCTTGAAGCCGCACATCACCGCAGTGGCCGGATTAGTGCCGTGCGCAGCATCCGGCACGATAATTTCCGTGCGGGCAAAGTCTCCACGGGATTCATGATAGGCCCGAATCATCATCACGCCGATCAGTTCACCTTGCGCACCTGCCATCGGAGTCAGGCTTACACCCGCCATTCCGGTTACTGCTTTTAGGGTTTCCTGTAATTCATACAGACAGGCCAGAAAGCCCTGGCCGGTATCTTCCGGTGCGAGGGGGTGTCTGGAAAGAAACTGCGGCAGCATGGCCAATGAATTACAGGCGCGCGGATTGTATTTCATCGTGCATGATCCGAGTGGATAAAATTCGGTATCAATTGAGAAATTCTTTTGTGACAGGCGGGTATAGTGCCGGACGGTATCCATCTCAGACACTTCCGGCAGCAGTACAGGCGATTTACGCAGCAGGTTTTGCGGAATTCTGGCTGTGCTGGCAGCCGTCATCGGAGACTGGGAATAATTACGACGCCCTGGGCGCGAGTGTTCAAATATCAACATAATAAATAGGTGTTTCCTGGATTATTTTAAAGCAGCCAATGCTGCATCATAATTCGGCTCATCAGCAATTTCAGGAACCAGTTCCGCATGAATGATCGTGTCCGATTCATCCAATACGATCACCGCACGGGCTGTAATGCCGGCAAATGGGCCTTCAGCAATTGCGACACCATAATCCTTCATGAATTTCGCGCCACGCATGGTTGACAAGGTGACGACCTTGTCCAGATGTTCGCTGTCACAGAAACGACTCATGGCGAATGGCAGATCGGCGGCAATGATCAATACCACGGTATTTTTCATATTGCTGGCCTGCTGATTGAATTTCCGGGTTGACAGGGCGCAGACCGGTGTATCCAGGCTAGGCACAATATTTAATACCTTTTTCTTGCCCGCATAATTTGCGAGCGTGACATCGGCGAGATCCCGATTAACTAAAGAAAAGGCCGGTGCTTTTTGTCCTACCTTCGGGAAGACGCCATCCACTTTGATTGGTTTTCCTAAATGAGTAACCATAATATTTCCTTATTTATGAATATTGAAAATCAATACACTATAAAACTGAATCGATTTAACCCAATGAGAGTTTTAATTGTTCAGCGTAATTTTTTAGATCCGATGAAGTCTTGGTTTCCGTTGCGCATACAAGCAATGCATTATCGATATCAGGATAGTAGGTTTGTAAATCCAGTCCTGCCAGAATGCCTTTCTCTTTTAATTGAGTGAGCACGGCTTTAACAGGTTTTGACAATGTTAATGCGGCTTCATGGAAAATCGGTCCGTTAAAAGTTCTCTTTACGCCTGCTATTTTCTCGAGTTGCTCAACCAGTTCAACAGTATTGGCATGTGACTGTGCCGCGATACGGCGCAAACCTTCCGGCCCTACCAGCGACATATAAATGGTGGCAGCCGTAACCATCAGACCCTGATTGGTACAAATATTGGAGGTGGCTTTGGAGCGGCGGATATGCTGCTCGCGTGCCTGCAGTGTCAGCACAAAACCGGGTTTGTTATCCAGATCATGGGTGCGACCGATAATCCGTCCGGGTATTTGTCGTATCAGCGCATTCTTGCACGCCATAAAGCCAAAGTAAGGGCCGCCGCTGGATAATGGAATACCGAGGGGTTGGCCTTCGCCCACCGCAATATCAGCTCCTTTGCTGCCCCATTCGCCCGGTGGCGTGAGCAAGGCAAGCGCTGTCGGATTAACGACACCGATGGCAAAAGCATTTTTACTATGCGCCCAATCCGTCAGTGCATCGACCTGTTCCAGCACGCCGAAGAAATTCGGTTGTGGAATAACCAGCGCGGCAAAATCCTCTTTATAAAAATCTTCCAGCGATTCAGGCAATATCTGACCGGATTGCATGCAGAAAGGCAGTTCGACAACATCAATCTTCTGGTTGCTGACAATCGCGCGAACCACTTTCCGATAAACTGGATGCACTGTCCTGGGAATTAAAATCCGGCGGGATGTTTTATGTGACCGGACAGCCATTAAAGCCGCTTCCGCCAATGCGGTCGCGCCGTCATACATGCTGGCGTTGGATACATCCATGCCCGTCAGCGAAGCCATCATCGTCTGGTATTCATACAGTAACTGCAATGTTCCCTGACTGGCTTCCGCCTGATATGGCGTATACGAAGAATAAAATTCACCGCGTGTTGTGATCTGCCATACTGCGGCGGGTATGTGGTGTTCGTAAGCGCCCGCGCCGATGAAGTTTTGATAAAACCCATCTTTGTTGGCCCGTTCCATCATCAGCCGTGTAATTTCCATTTCGCTGAGTCCGGGAGGAACGCCTGTTAACTGACCACTGACCAGATCTTTTGGAATTTCATCAAAAAGTTCATCAATAGTCTTTGCGCCAATGCTGGCAAGCATTTCGGCGATATCTGCTTCGGTATGTGGAATAAACGGCATGATTGGTTTCTAAAACACTTAAAGTAATAATTAATATAGATGAACAGATTTAATTCATATCACTGCGGGTACGAATTAGTGATCTTCATTCTCAAGTAACTCTGCATAGGCTGCCGCATCCAGCAATCCGTCCAATTCAGCAGCATTGGCTGGTTTTAACTTGAACAACCAGGCGGAATAAGCATCCTGATTGATTTTCTCAGGTTCGGATTCCAGACCGGAATTCACTGCGGTGACTTCACCCGAAATGGGGGAATAAACGTCAGCAGCTGCTTTAACGGATTCAGCGACGGCACATTCTTCTTTTTGTGCCAGTTTGCGGCCAACTTGCGGTAATTCGACAAAAACCATATCACCGAGCAATTCCTGTGCATGGTGGGTAACGCCAATGGTCACCGTGCCATCGGCCTCAGGTTTCACCCACTCATGGGATTTGGTGTATTTTAATTGTGTCGGAATACTCATTTTTTTAACTCCAGATTAAAGTAATATTTTTTGCTACAGTTTCAAATTAAATTAGCACCTTTCCATTACGGACGAACGGGTATTTTACCACTTTGGCGCGCAGCTTCTTATCGCGTACCACAACATCCACTTCATCGCCGATGGATATTTGAACAGGCAGACGCGCTAATGCAATGGATTGATTGATCGTCGGTGAAAATCCACCGCTGGTAATTTCACCCTGATACTCAGTACCATCAAGGTGTGCAAGCACTTGCTGATGGCTGCGCAGCACACCGCGATCCAGCAGTATCAATCCGGCGAGCTGTTGTGTTACCGGAGTATCCAGCAGTGCCTGCTTACCAATGAAATCACGTTCGCTTTTCAAGTCAACCGTCCAGCTCAGACCGGATTCCAATGGGTTTCTGGTTTCATCCATGTCCTGACCATATAAATTCATGCCAGCCTCAAGGCGTAACGTATCGCGTGCACCTAATCCAGCCGGTGCTACCCCGGCTGCATGCAATGCTTTCCAGAATGCAGGTGCATCGGCGGCAGGCAGGATGATTTCAAAACCATCTTCACCGGTATATCCCGTGCGGGCAATGAAATATTGATTCACGACAGTGGACTGGAACAGCTTTAATTCTTCCGTGGCGGCTTGCGAACCGGGGATAACCTGCCAGACCTTGGCGCGTGCATGGGGGCCTTGTACGGCAATCATGGCGAGGTCGCGTCGGGGTGTGATTTCCAGACCGGGTGCAAGCTGATCGCGCTGCTTGAGCATCCAGGCGACATCCTTATCAGCCGTGCCGGCATTGACTACAATGCGAAACCAGGTCTCGGACAGAAAATAGATGATGAGGTCATCGATAATGCCGCCCTGCGGTGTCAGCATGCAGGAATACAGTGCCTTGCCAGGAAGTGTCAGCTTATCAACGTTGTTGGCGACCAGTTGGCGCAGAAAATCACGCACATTGTTACCCTTGATATCGACCGGCAACATGTGCGATACATCAAACATGCCTGCATCCTGGCGTACCTTGTGGTGTTCGTCTAACTGTGAGCCGTAATGCAGCGGCATATCCCAGCCACCAAAATCCACCATTTTGGCGTTCATGTCACGGTGGGTTTGATTAAGGGGTGTCATTTTCAGCACGGATTATTCTCCCGAAAATAAAAAAAAGTCATTCTAAATAAATGACTTCACGCCCCTCTGTCCTTTTTACCTGAGAGATTTACGGATAAACATCCGTGTGCCCCTTCGGTGGCTAAAAATAATTTCTCAGCACTCTCCAGATTGCCTGTCGCAAGCGGTTCTCAGGGAACAAGTTTGACTTGACCATGCCTGAGCGATTCCGGGGGGGTTACGCCTTCGGCGGCGCTAGAATAAACAGCGCGCTCTCCTGCTTGGACATAAATGGCAGATTGCGAACTATACCTTAGTGACCGTGGTTTATACAAGATATTCAGCTAAATTTTCAGATCTCTTTCAGGGAATAGTGCATAGCGACGGGATTGGTTAATCAAATGATTTATCGATCATTATTATGAATAGGAAAATATCAGTGTGCATGATCGCCGGGTGGCGGCATGATCTGTTCTTCCTGATTGAGTTGAGCCAGTTGCAGGGTCAGGGCGCCTACGCTTTGCCAGCCGAACCCTTCAAACTGGGCGATCCATCGAGCGCGCAGGTACCCGAAACGATCGGTCAGAAACTCCATATGCCCCGGAAACATGCCTTTTCCCTGAAGATCCGGGACGGTTCTGACTCTACGGTATAACCAATAACTATCCTTGATTTCCGACCAGCCTTCTGTGATCACAGGGAAGGGAACGCTGCTGGTCACTTCCAGCAGTTCCTGTTCATCCAGTGCGCGGATTGGAACAGCCAGGATCTCGGCGTTATGGGTCAGACTGATTTCCGCATAAGCATCTTTTAACTGGCGCAAGCGCTGCTGGGATTCCGGCCAGGAAAATAAAACCAGCAGGACATTCTTCTGTAGACGGAAATCCTTTAAATCGCCTCCGGAACCATTGTTTGCATGATAAGAGAAGGTGGGGGAAGCAATAGCCGGATTTCCCGGTGCGATCATGCTTCCCAGCAGGCGTGCATCAAAACCCCGCGATAAAGCATGGAGGTAATTGATCACATCCCAGCGATTTTCTTCAGACAGGGTGGCAGAAAAACCGGGCATATTGGTGCCGGGAATGCCGTGGGATAACCAGTGAAAGAAGTTACCGACAGTGTGTTTGGCTGTGTGGGGTTCTGTCAGCAGATCAGTCGGGTCAACCGGCTGTTCCTTGGTAAATGTTCCGGTGCCTTTGCCTTGTGGGCCATGGCAACTGGCGCAATGTGTGGCGAACAATTGGGCGCCACTGGCTATTGAAATGGCATCGAAAGGAACGGATGATTTTAAATAGGTTTCAGGGTAGGCATTGATGGTCAGGGGCGGCAGGGCAATTGCCAGGGCAGTGATCGTCAATATGCCGGGAACGAGCAGTCTTTTATTTCTGTTCCAATTATTTTTTATACCCAGCCAAATCATACCCAACGCCATGCTGAGCAGCACAACTCCGGACCAGAACATGATCTGTACGGTTGGCTCGTCCCACGTCGCATCAATCGAGAAACGGAATGGATAGGGCCAGTTATCTATGATGGCGTGCTTGGCGGGCAGGGTGTTGGCCAGTATGGTTGCAAGCAGTATCAGTAACAGCGCCAGCTTGAATTCGATGCCAACCCATTTGCTTAAATGGGCGATTCCCGTTTTTGTCGACGCGGGATCATCAGCCTGGGAAAGCTCGGGAAGCCACTTGTAACGCACCTGGTAGGCGATAAACAAAATGACTGCCAAGACGGCCAGCTTAGTAGACAACAGCCAGCCATAGCGACTGGAAACCAGCGTGTGATAATATTCTTCGATCATGCGGTCGGCTGCAATCAAGCCGGTGACTGCCAGCAGAAGCATGACGGGCAGGGCAATCGCTGAGAATTTCTTCAGGTAGGTGACAGTGAGCCGATGTGAGGCATTATCCGATTCGTGCTGGTTGCTGATCACAATCAACAGAAAGGCCGGCAAGGCGCCAAACCATACGCCAGCCAGCAGGATGTGCAAGGCATACGGTGCAATCGAAGCAAACGATATTTCCTCTGCACCTGAATGACTCATCAGCGAACCCGCGATCAGGGGCAATGACGCAGCAATGGCGCATAAACTATAATGCCATCGCGCCCGATGGGTTTGCCGGATCGTTAGAATGACGGCTAACAGAACAATCGTCAGCAGCATCCGGGCTGCCCAGATATGGCCTATTTGTGTTTGCTGCACGATTTTTAACCATTCTTCCGGATGCCAGGCATTCGCCACGTTACCTGTTGCTTCGCCGGTTGTCGTTGCCAGAATGCCGAATAATCCCAGCAGGATCACGCCGGCCATCCAGGGAAATGCTTTTTCCAGGCGGATTACCCAGGTCGTTGCAAACACTGCTTTTTGCTGGCCAATAATGGCGAGAAAAACACAGCTTCCCAGCAGGATGAGGTTGGCAGTCAACTGCGACCACCGGGCAAAAGTAGAAATGATTTCAATCATGGTTTTATACTGGAATGGTAAGTTGCCTGGATAATATCAGTGGTATGGGTTTTTATTGACAGATGCCAATCCATCGGACAATTCTGGAGTTTCTGGACCCGGAAGAAAAAACGTAGGACATTTTACAAAAATATCATCGCCTAAGCTAGCAGGCCGTTGAAAAACGTTTTCGAGGTGGCCGATGCAAGGCAAAAACAGGCGAAAAAGCGCAGTTTATGCTTAATAAATGAGCATTTTGAGCCTGTTTTTAACACCGCAGCGGCAACGCAGATAGTTTTTCAACGGCCTGCCAGAACTGAATGATAACAAGGAGAAACATGAGAACAGCATTAATCACCGGAACCAATCGTGGCATAGGACTTGAATTCGTCCGGCAATATGCCGTGGATGGATGGCGCGTCCTTGCCTGTTGCCGTAACCCGGCAAGCGCGGCAGCGCTGAATCATCTGGCCAATCAATATCCGGACCGGATAACCGTACATCCGCTCGATGTGGCCAATCACTTGCAGATCGAACAACTGTCCCAGGCGTTATCCGGTCAGCCGATCGATCTATTGATTAACAACGCCGGTGTGTATCCGTCGGATCATGGCGATACATTCGGTAAAACGGATTATGCCGCATGGGCCTATGCGTTTGAGGTGAACAGCATGGCGCCGCTCAAAATGGCAGAAGCCTTTATTCAACACCTTACCCGGAGCCAACTGAAAACCATTATCACCATTACCAGCAAAATGGGCAGCATCGCCGATAACCGGGGTGGCGGCAGCTATATCTATCGTGCCAGCAAATCGGCTGTCAATATCGTGATGAAAAGCCTGTCGATTGATTTGAAATCCAGCCAGATTACCGCAGTACTGTTACATCCCGGCTGGGTCAGAACGGATATGGGCGGCCCGAATGGGCTTATCTCGACTGAACAAAGCGTCACCGGCATGCGCCAGGTAATCAGTGCCTTAAAATATGAGGATTCCGGCAAATTTTATGCGTTTGACGGGCAGACTGTACCGTGGTGATTCCAGGCTGGCTGATTTGGCAATTTCATCAAGAGGTTCTGCCTGCTACCCATTGAATAGACGTGATAAATCTGTGTTATTAGACTGATTTACCAGTTGAGCTCTATCCTAAAATGGGCGTTCAGGAATTTAAATCACCCAATCAGTTAATCATTTAAAGGGAAAAATTATGCCGAATATCACAAACGACTATCGCATTGATGCCGTGCTTGCAGGCAATGACTTTCGCTGGGGAACGGCTCAGTTGGCACCGGTTGCTTTGACTTACAGCTTCATGTCGGCATTGCCGGTTTATGCAGACCCGGCTCAGGATGGCAATAATTTCAGTGTGATGACTTCTGAACAGAAGGCTGCAGTTCGCGAGATATTAACCACATTTTCTACGTCATTTAACATCACATTCGCGGAAGTCACCGATGCGGCAACGCCCTACGGTCAACTCCGTTTCGGCAATAATTCGCAGACCGAAACGGTTGGTTATGCATATTATCCCGATCAAATGCTGGGTGATAATGCAGGAGACTTATATATCAATAACTCCGCAGAAGTATCGCAGATAACCCATGTCGTGTACGGCACGAATGCTTACTCGACATTGATTCATGAAATTGGGCATACGCTTGGATTGAAACACCCCGGTAACTACAATGCCGCTTCAGGAGCCGACACAACTGAAGGGCCTTATCTGACGGGTATCGAAGACTCCGAACTGTACAGCATCATGTCCTACACGACACAGAATCAAGGACTTGAACGGGCTAATCTGGCGCCATACGATTATGCCGCGCTGGCGTATCTGTATAATGCGAGGCCGGTCAATACGGCTGATAGTACCTACCTGCTGACCGATGAGAATGGCCAGATTGTTCAGACACTCTATGACGATGGAGGCATTGATACACTCGATGCAACGGGAATGGTCACCCCGGTAATCCTCAATCTTAATATCGCCGCACCCGGTACGCTCAGTTCTGTTGGTCTTACGCCCGGTGGTCTGGCAGCAGAAAACAATCTGTCGCTTGGTTTGACTACGATTATCGAGAATGCAACAGGTGGCAACGCTAACGATAAACTGGTGGGTAACAGCGCCAGTAATACATTGATTGGCAACAACGGTGATGACACGCTGGTTGGGCAACTGGGCACCGATACGATGACAGGGGGTGAAGGCTCGGATACCTTTGGTTTATCCAATGTTGGTAATTTTGTTTTTCAGGATTTCACGCCCGGCGTGGATAAAGTTGCTTTTGACACCCGGCTGGGTATTCAAAATTTCGAGCAGTTATCGCCCTATATCACCCGAATTGAATCCCATGGCGATGATATCGTGGTGCACTTTGTGGATGACATCGCCAGCATTACCTTTACCGGTGTGTTACAACACTCCGTGGCATTATCCGCAGCAGATGTTGTGTTTCAGGCGTTATAGGCATGAATACACAAAACCATGCCGGAGCGTCCATACGGCTAAATGCTGAATGATCTGGCAAAAATACAAAGACTGGATGGGTTCAGGTAGAATTATGGTGTTAGGCTCGTGAGGCTGGGTCAACATCAAATGGTTGAAAATACAGTATAACCATCAAGCCATGGTAAATATTTTATAAAGGAAGAGTTTAGATGAATTTTAAATATAATGTTGTTTGTATGATTAGCCTGAGTATCGCTCTGATCGGTTGTGACAGCGGGCTGCCGGAAGCCAGTTCGGTCAATTGTTCCGGAAGAGGAATGGAATCAGCGCTGACAGCGTTCAAGAAAGATGAAGCTGCACGACAAGCATTTATCGATAAATGTGATGCCCTGAGTAAAGAAAAATAAAGCGCACAAACAGGAATTTGAACCCAATCCCGGAGATGATTCAGGCGCTTCTAAAAAACTGAAAGGGGTGCTTTTTCAATAACACCGGCGGATCAAATTCCGATAGTCGGGCTTTGCATACTGAATTCAGAAACGAAATGCAGATGTAAGGCCTGACTTTTTAACCTCCCCCCTTGCTTTTTCAATTATAAATAGGCTATTTGAGCCTGTGAGATTGAGTCAACGGCTAATAGATCACGAATGTATTTGTTACCAAAGATTTCTCGCTTTGTTCAGAATGGCAATGTGAGGATTATTCAGAGCTTCCTTAATAAGCATATTGCAAGTTTGCAGCAAAACTTTATTCTGTACAGAAAAAATGTACATTAATGAGGTTTGTTGTGATATCAATCAACATAACGGAATTACGGCAACACTTGCCAGAGTACCTCAAGCAGGTACAGGCAGGCGAGGAAGTCGTCATTACCGTGCACGGAAAAGTCATTGCCCGGATTGTACCCGATCATAAAGAAAGCGAATGCGATGCGGCGGATAAACGTCTGAATGCATTGCGTGGCACGGTGATTGTTGGAGATATTCTTGCGCCTCTGAATGAAGAATGGGCAGGCGATGCTGACAATCTGTGACACGCATGTCCTGTTATTCTGGGCGGATCGTCCGGATCGCTTGACGTTATCCGCCCAAAAATCCTTGACTACCGGCAAAGACGCCGGTCAATTGGCTTGCGCCGCTATCAGCTTGTGGGAAATAGCCGTGCTGTTCCGGAAAAAAAGATTGATATTGCCGCCGCAACACACGCCCGTTTCTTATATGGAAGACATCGTCATGTCACTGGGACTTTATATCCTCCCGCTGACACCTGCTATTGCAGGATTAGCCGAAAGCGGCATCGTTATTCACGGAGACCCAGGCAATCGACTGATTGCCGCGACTGCCATTGCCTGCCAGGCACCGCTCATCACTGCCGATGAAAAGCTGCGTGCGGTACCCGGCCTGCGCTGCATTTGGTGAATTTGCGATTCCTCGTGGTCTTGCCACGGGAATCTAATTAGGTTTTTGAATGGTGGGATGCGAGATGTTGTAGAGAAGGCGAACCGCTGTGCGTGTCGGATACATTGTCGCATTGTATTTTCTGTGGAATACAGACGGGAATCGATTAAGAAGAAGCCAGATTTGAAATAAGATCTGTGGGGTTGTTTATTTAAAAAAGATTTAGTGCATAGAGTGCCTGAAGATGCACGCTACGCGCTCATTGTGTATGTAGTAGTTTAAAATTTAAAGATAATCAGGCGAATACAGCATGAAAAAAAATTGTCGAAGTTGTCATTTTTTAACAAAAACGCACGAGCAACGACCCTTTTCATGGAATGAGAATGAACGGGAAGGGGGAACAATAAAAAACTCCTATGCAGCAAGTTGTTACATGGGTGTTTGGGATACAGGAATAGATCCCGCGTTAGATAAGAAACTTGATGAGATAATAAATGAAAACAGAGAAGATTCTTGTTTTTTTATAGAGAATCGCCTTGGAATGAATTTTAAAGCAGCAAAAATTTTACAAAAAAGAAAAGCAGCAAATGCACAATTAAAGAAATCATATAGATATACTCAATGGGGTTTATGGATAGCAGTATTGGCATTAGTCTCTAATGTAATTATTAATATAATAAAAACGTTTAGTAATAATGAGTGATAATTTAATATTAGGTCAAATAAAGAGTTAAGGACTAATATTAGTTTTCTTAATCTGTACTTAAATATTGACGCAATTTTCAGACCTTATGTATTGATGTTACTGATCTGCCAGAGATCAGGTGAGAAGTAATGAATTCTAATGCTTATCCAGCCTGCGATACTGAATTGCTTCAGCAATATGTTGATTGTTAATTCTTTCGATGCCTGACAAATCTGCGATCGTTCGTGCGACTTTCAGAATGCGATGATACGCGCGGGCTGATAGATTCAAACGGTTGATGGCATTTTTAAGCAGATTCTCGCTGGCGGTATCCAGCGCGCAGAATTTGTCGATTTCCTTCACACTCAGGCGGCTATTCGTTTTGCCTTGCCGGTTGAGCTGCAACTGGTGTGATTCTTCAACACGCTGGCGAATGGTGCTGCTTTTTTCGCCGGTTGTGCGTTGACGCATCAATTCTTCCTGTGGCACCGCCGGTACTTCGATTTGTATGTCGATGCGATCCAATAGCGGGCCTGAAATCCTTCCACGATAGCGGGTGACTTGGTCGGGGGTACAATGGCATTTGCCATTGGGGTGGCCGAGATAGCCGCAGGGGCAG
>JBBTCY010000021.1:0-1596 GCA_038043005.1 Pseudomonadota bacterium | reverse complement strand
TTGTGCCTATACTCCCTTAGCAGGGGAGCGCCTTCGACCACTCGGCCATCTCTCCAACAATCGATTAGCAGAATAACAAACTAAGTCAGCTTGAAAAGCTTTATCGATTTTTCTAACAAAACTAAAGTGCTTGTTCTAGATCAAAAGCCTTATGTAGTACTCTTACAGCCAGTTCCATATATTTCTCATCAACAACTACTGATACTTTTATTTCAGAAGTTGCAATCATTTGAATATTAATGCCTTCCTCAGCAAGCACGCGAAACATTTTACTTGCAATACCTGCGTGCGATCTCATCCCGACACCCACAACAGAAACCTTGGCAATCCTATCTCCACCGATTACATCACGGGCTCCGATATGAGGTTGGATCCTGTCACGCAGGATATTCATTGTATTCTTAAACTCATTGCGGTGAACTGTGAATGAAAAATCAGTTAATCCATCATGGCCGACATTCTGAATAATCATATCAACATCAATATTAGCATCAGCAACTGGACCCAGAATCTGATAAGCAATTCCTGGATGATCAGGAACACCTAGTACAGTTATTTTCGCTTCATCACGGTTAAATGCAATACCTGAAATTACAGCTTGCTCCATATTTTCATCTTCCTCGAATGTAATGAGGGTTCCTTTTCCTTCATCTTCAAAGCTTGATAATACTCTTAATTTAACCTTATATTTCCCAGCAAATTCTACAGAGCGCAGTTGTAAAACTTTCGACCCTAAGCTTGCCATTTCAAGCATTTCTTCAAAAGTAATTGTATTTAGTCGTCGAGCTTCTACAACCACACGCGGATCAGTCGTATAGATTCCATCAACATCAGTATAAATCTGACATTCATCTGCTTTTAATGCAGCAGCCAATGCCACTCCGGTAGTATCAGAACCACCACGTCCAAGTGTTGTAATACTTCCAGTTTCATCTACCCCCTGAAACCCTGCAACCACGACAACATAACCTGTATCAAGATCTGACCGGATTCTTTCTTCATCAATACTTAGTATTCGTGCTTTTGTATGAGTATTGTCAGTCAGAATTTTAACTTGTGAACCTGTATAACTTTTTGCTTTTACACCAAGTGCCATCAACGCCATAGATAGTAATGCTACCGAAACTTGTTCGCCCGTCGAAATCATAACATCTAGTTCACGAGGATCTGGAGTTTCCTGGACTTCATGCGCTAATGCAATAAGCCGATTTGTTTCACCGCTCATGGCTGATACAACAACCACAATCTGGTGACCTTGCGCATGAAATTTAGCTACTCGGCGAGCCACATTTTTTATACGCTCTGTACTGCCAACCGACGTACCACCATATTTTTGAACAAAAAATGCCACTTAATATTGATCGTACCAATTTCTTGGCACAGGCTAGAAAAAGGGAATAATCTTACACTTTTCCATATAAGAAAACTAGGCCTATAAATAATATAATTAGAGGGCAATCAAAATTACCCTCCACGTATACCTAAAAGGCCTAAATTTAATTAATTTAGGTCATCTAACCAAGTATCTATACAAGACAAGCTTTTACTTAAGCGGCGTTACTATCTTTTTTACGACGCATCCGCATGAGGAAGAAA
>JBBTCY010000020.1:0-3441 GCA_038043005.1 Pseudomonadota bacterium | reverse complement strand
TCGACGGAGCGCAGCAATGGAATATTCCCGTCCGGAACGTAGAATTCGAATTCGACCGGACGAATTGTCCGTACGTGCTCGAGGTGCGCCTGTACGGAATCGCTGAAGCTGGTCATGCGCATACGATCCTGCATGAGCCGTTCAAGATCGATGTCCGTGGTGATGATCTGCTCCTTATCTGAGAACCGGAGTGATTCAGCCAGGAGCTGGTTATTCTCATAGATCATGGCATGACCGTCCCAGGCGAGATCGGTGGTTGATTCACCGGGACCGGCGGCTGTGTAGAGATAGGCCGCAATGCACTTGCTCGACTGTGAAGCGCATAGATTGTGCCGATAATCGGCTTTACCGATGGTAATATTGCTTGCGGACAGGTTGGCAAGGATAGTTGCTCCAGCCAGGGCTGCGTAAGTGCTGGGAGGAATGGGTGTCCACAGATCCTCGCAAATCTCGATATGCAGCGAGAAATTATCCACGTTCACTGCATTGAATATGAGTTCGTTGCCGAACGGAACGGTCTTGCCGAGAAACCTGACCTCGCGAGCAATGGCCGAGTAGGCCGATGTAAACTGCCGTTTCTCGTAGAATTCCCGATAGTTCGGCAGGTAGGTCTTCGGTACGATGCCAAGAATATTGCCGCGATAAATAACCACTGCACAATTGAAAAGCTTGCCTTCAAACCGGAGCGGGGCGCCGATGAGGAGAACTGGCGTGAGTTCGCGACTGGCTTCAAGGATACGTGCAATTCCGTCAATAACGGCGCCGAGCAGCACTTCCTGGTGAAAGAGGTCGTCTGCCGTATAGGAAGAAATACCAAGCTCAGGAAAAAGCGCTATCGATGTCTTGAGATCCGAAGTGCGGCATGCGAGCTCAATGGTGCGTTCGACGTTGAATACCGGATCAGCTACCCTGAGAGAAGGTATGCATGTCGATACCCGGATAAAGTTATGCGAGTAGATCGAGTAGAAGTTTTTCACAAGTTTCTCCGTTTGGGGCGAACGGGCAGCCCATTCTTGCCTTCTTGAAAATGCGATTATTCCTCATTGTCTCCAGCATTACCCGCGCTACATTCGAGGAACACATCACCGATATTTCAGTCCAGATGCGATCTGGCCAACGATAACAGGAAAAATGAATCGGGAATCTAAGCAATAACGAACTAAAAGATGTGGTTAGTTTGGAGTAAACAGCGGTTCATTGCAATCCGGAAATCAGACCCCAATGTCCAATGAGATTAGTATCTGGCCTGCGATTGGAAATCCAGGTTTTCCGGTCTTGATAGAATCCGTTTGCACTGGGCCTTATAACTCCAGCGATGACCTGCCTGTCCATGATTTAAAACCCAATCACATTATTTCCAGGTATCCGGCATCATCTGTTATTAAGTACAGAATTAACGGAAACAAACAATCAATCCCCTGTTCATCGAAAACTTGAAAGCATATACTTTGGAAGGAAGGATATGGCATTCATGAGGCTACTTATGGAATTGGCAGGTGTAAGAAAATTTTCGGTACAACAATTACTGATTTTTTGTTTTGGTATTTTCTATGCAATGCTGGCAGTTGATGTCAACGCACAGGGGTTCAATACGATTACTGTGGGCATTATCTCTCCTAAGGATGGCAGTGGCCTGGCGCTGGCGGGTGAATCTCACGAAGAGAGCATACGGTTGGCACTCAGCCATCTGGGGCCGCTACAGGTGGGCGATTTGCAGGTTAAATTGGAGTTAATCCTCTGGAATGACAGCGGTAAGCCGGAGTTGGCTGCCAAGGGTGCATTGCAGTTGGTGCGCGAAGATCACGTGGTTGCAATACTCGGGCCAGTCAACAGTGGGTCGACCAAGGAAACGCTGAAGCGGCTGAGAGATGAGCAGATCGAATTACCCGTGATCTCTGCTTTATCTACAGCTCCTGAGTTGACACGTTCAGGTTTGCGGGACAAAAACTTTTTCCGGTTGATTTTTGATGATGCCGACCGCATGGGACAGTATGCGACTTTTATCAAACAAGAAATAGGTAAGGAGGGAGAACAGCATTTCTTGTTTCTGTATGAAGATAATGCCTACGGCGAGGGGTTGAAAAATTCCCTAACGGACAGATTTTATACACCAAATATCGTAACCTTGTCATGGCGCGAGATTATCAGGCTGAATTGTTCCGATAAAGGTATCCAGTATCCTACAGATTATGATGCGCTTCGCAGCGGGCAATGTTTTACTGAAGATTTTAAAAATTTATTTGATAAATTAAACATCAATAATCTCATGTTGCTGGGTGATACTTCCGGTGCCTTATCGCTGGTGGAAGGGCTAAATTTATCGGATCTTGATCAGAATATTGATTATTTTTTTGTTGGCTCAAATAAGCGTCTGTTCGATGAAGCGCCAACAGGGTCACTGACAATCGGTGATCCGGTATTGGATAATCAGAGAGCGCCGACTGCTGAACTGGGTGGCGACTGGCGCAAACTTCTGGATGAATTTGAGGAACGTGCAAAAAAAGACCGTGCGGATTTTGTGATGACGGCTTACGAAGCGGCTATGGTATTGCACAGCGCCCTGCGCATTGTGCTCAGTGGTCAAAAATCATTGCCGGAGATCAATGACTTGCGCAGGAGGTTATTGCAGGTGCTTGAGAGTGAGACCTTTGATTCACTGGAACCATGGCGCAACATAAGTTTTAGCCAGGGGAAATTGGATCAGATACCCACGGCACCGATTTATCGCATTACCCGGGGTGTTACCCGGGAAGATAAGCTGAATTCGCATCCATGGGTATATCTGTTAGTTAAGCAGCGTAATTCGTGGCTTGAGACACCCATAGAAGTCCACCTCAATAGTCATAAGGTGGAGTCCGGTAAGTTAGGTATTTACTGGGTCGATGAAGAGAAGAATGAGGAACATCTGGTTGAAGAGCGAATGGTTAAATTTTCAGCAGGTAAGGCGGTAGAGCGATTCCATTTGTTTCAGCGTGGTTTGTATCACTTCAAGATGCTGGATGTTCCGTTTTACCCGGCGCTTGCTGAAACGCGGGTTGATTTGTCCAGCAACTACCTGATTTCTGCCATTTCAGCAGTAGTGGGTGCTGTACTGGCAGTCAGTCGCGCATCTACCACCGGCGTGGCCTGGATTATTCGTGTTCTGGCTGGAGTGGCGACCGGTTTGCTGCTGACTTTCGCTTCTTTCTATGGGCAACAACTTTCCGGTTGGATACCGTTTCCTTCTTTTGGGAGTGAGCCTGTCGTTAATGCGATGTTGACCGGGCTGATTGGAGGGCTGGTAGGGCCTTACATGATAGCTGATTTGTTGCTCGCCTGGGCAAGTCGTCTATTGACCCGAAGTAAGCCGGGTTAAAACAATGGAGTAGAATGATCAACGGCTTTAACAGGCCGTTGAAAAACTATCTGCGTTGCCGCTGCGGTGTTAAAAACAGACTCAAA
>JBBTCY010000019.1:3321-4451 GCA_038043005.1 Pseudomonadota bacterium | reverse complement strand
TCTTTCATTGCCACCAATGATAACACCGCTTCCCGACCGTCAATAATCCGGTGATCGTAGGATAATGCCAAATAATTAATGGGGCGGATCACGATCTGGCCATTCTCAACGACAGGTCTATCCTTGGTTGCATGGATGCCCAGAATAGCACTTTGGGGGGGATTGATGATCGGAGTCGATAGCATGGAGCCGAACACCCCGCCATTGGTAATCGAGAACGTACCACCGCTGAGTTCATCAATAGTCAGCTTGCCATCCTGTGCGCGTCTGGCAAAATCGGCAATCTGGATCTCAATCTGTGCCAGTGTCAGGCGGTCTGCATCACGAATAATCGGCACCACTAGACCCCGCGGACTACCGACGGCGATGCCAATATCGTAATAATCGTGATAAACAATGTCATTGCCTTCAACCGATGCGTTAACGATGGGGTATTTTTTCAGCGCGGCAATCACTGCTTTCACAAAAAATGACATGAATCCCAGCTTGACACCATACTCCTTTTCAAATTCAGTTTTGTAGCGCGCGCGCAAATCCATCACCGCCTGCATGTTGACTTCGTTGAATGTCGTCAGGATAGCAGCAGTTGACTGCGACTGCACCAGTCGTTCAGCAATCCGCTGACGTAATCTGGACATGGCAACCCGGCGTTCAAGCCGTTCACCCGTTGCAGGTACGTTGGCCGGACTGACTGCAGTTTCATCTTTCAGAGTCGCACTGGATTTGCTCCCCACGTAAGTCTGCACATCTTCCCGAGTGATACGCCCACCGCGGCCAGTTCCCTTAATCGCAGCAGTTTCCCTCGCTTTCAGATTATTTTCTTCAGCCAGCTTGCGTGCAGCCGGCATCAACATCGGGATTGCCCGGTCAGCAGCTTCAGCATCGGCCTTTTCACCTTGCTTTACAGCCGGTGTTTCGGCCTTTTTGTCAACAGGTGCGATTGAAGCGGCTGCTTCTGTTTCGATCAGTGCAATGACCTCGCCACTGACAACTATCGCACCATCTTTTTTCAGGATCTGGGTCAATACTCCGGCATTGGGTGCGGGAAGTTCAAGGACAACCTTATCCGTTTCAATGTCGATCAGATTTTCCGATCGATTGACGTACTCGCCCGCTTTCTTATGCCAGGA
>JBBTCY010000019.1:0-3221 GCA_038043005.1 Pseudomonadota bacterium | reverse complement strand
CCGGCATTTTTGTATCGATCAATTTCCGCTTGAAATTCCTCATGGGGAAACGGATAAAGCTGTTCCAGGCGAATAATCGCCATATCGATTATTTGATGTTCCTTGCGATAAGTCATCAATTCATAATAAATCTTTCCGCTGCAGGCAATAATTCGCCGGATCTTGTCCGGGTTCAGATTTTCAACTTCCGAGATGACTGGGTAGAAATGTCCATGCGCCAGATCTTCCAGACTCGATACGGATTCTTTGAGTCGCAACATGCTTTTCGGACTCATGATAATCAACGGCTTGCGCAGTGGGCGGATCATCTGCCGGCGCAGCATATGAAACATCTGTGCAGGCGTGGAAGGCACACAAATCTGGATATTGTAATCCGCGCATAGCTGCAGGTAGCGTTCCAGTCGCGCGGAAGAATGTTCAGGTCCCTGCCCTTCATAGCCATGCGGCAACATCATCACCAGACCGCACACACGTCCCCACTTGGCTTCGCCGGATGCGATGAACTGGTCGATTACCACCTGGGCGCCATTGGCAAAATCACCAAACTGCGCCTCCCAGATCACCAGTTCTTTCGGTTGTGTGGTGGCATACCCATACTCAAAACCCAATACCGCTTCTTCCGATAACATGGAATCAATGACCACAAAATCCGGCTGCCCTGGATAAATATGACGCAATGGCACATAAACACTTTCCGCCTGATCGATTTCCACTTGCTCATGTAATACCGCATGGCGATGGAAAAAAGTACCACGCCCTGAATCCTGACCCGAAAGCCGTATCGGATAGCCTTCCTTGAGCAGGGAAGCATACGCCAGATTCTCTGCCATTCCCCAATCCAGTGGTAGCTTGCCGTCCCCCATCAATCGTCGATCAGCTATGATCTTTTCAACCCTTTTATGCAGTCTGAAGTTTTCAGGAATATCCGTCAGACGAGTTGCCAGTTGCTTCAGGGTTTGTATGGAAACACCCGTTTTAACCAGTTTGTTCCATTTGATCGGTTTCAGGAAAGGTGCCCAGTTGACCATCGAAGGAGATTTGTAGTCATAACAAATACTCTTGTTGGGATTGACACCCTTGTCCATCGCAGTACGATAAGCCTGAACCAGATCATCCGCATCTTTTGCCTGAATAACACCCGCCGCTATGAGCTTATCCGCATACAGCCTGAGTGTGCCAGGGTGCCGGTTAATGATCTGATACATCCGGGGTTGCGTCACCATGGGTTCATCCTGCTCATTGTGGCCAAGGCGACGGAAACAAACCATGTCAATCACGACATCCTTATGAAACCGCATGCGGAAATCAAATGCCAGTTCAGTCACCAGGATCACGGCTTCCGGATCATCCCCGTTCACATGAAAAATCGGCGCCTCAATCATCTTGGAGACATCGGTACAATAGAGTGTCGAACGGCTATCGCGCGTATCCGAAGTCGTGAATCCGATCTGATTATTGATGATGATATGGACAGTTCCGCCTGTACCATAGCCACGCGTCTGCGACAGATTAAGTGTTTCCATGACCACACCCTGTCCGGCGAAAGCCGCATCACCATGGATCAGCACGGGCAATACCTTATCCCCTTGCTTATCACCCAGAAGATGCTGCCTGGCTCGCACCGAACCTTCCACGACCGGGTTAACAATTTCCAGATGCGACGGATTAAAAGCCAGCGCCAGTCGAACAACACCACCGGACGTCTCGATTGCTGAAGAAAACCCCTGATGGTATTTGACATCCCCCGAAGGCAGATCCTGAGTTTGCTTTTCCTCAAATTCCCGAAAAAGATCTGCCGGCATTTTCCCCAGCGTATTGACCAGTACATTAAGTCTGGCGCGGTGTGCCATACCCATGACAATTTGATAAATACCCATTTTTCCGGCGCGCTGGATTAAACAATCCAACAAGGGAATAAGGCTTTCATTCCCTTCCCCCGAAAAACGCTTCTGCCCAACGTAACGCGTGTGCAGATATCTTTCAAGACCCTCCGCCGCACTGAGCCGTTCAAGAATATGGCGTTTATATTCACTGGAATAATTCGGGCTTGATCGTTGACCTTCCAGCCTTGCCTGTATCCATCGCTTCTGCTCAACAGAGGAGATATACATATATTCGGCGCCGACAGAACCGCAGTAAGTCTCGCGCAGGATCTGCAAAATCTCACGCAGGGGCGCATGATCCGGCCCGACCAATGAACCCGTATTAAACATCTTATCCATGTCCTCTTCGGTAAAACCGTAATGGGATGGATTCAGTTCCGGCACATTGGATTGCGTTTTGAGTCCGAGAGGATCCAGTCTGGCCTGACTTAAGCCCAGATAACGATGCATGTTGATGAGCTGCAATACCGCCACCTGCTTACGGTCATCGGAATCAGTCGGTATCACGTCAGACAGTACCGTCTGACTATCTGAACCGGAATACTTTGTGGCTGGAGCGTCCGCTGCGCTGATTACAGTTCCCGATGGCTGCTTACCGGGCGTAGTTTCCTGTGTCCTGGCCAACCGGTCAAAATATTCACGCCAGACCAGTTCAACAGAATTTGGATTGTGCAAATATTCTTCGTACATTGCCTCAATAAAGGGAGCGTTTGCACCAGACAATAGGGAATCATTCAACAACTGCTTACTCATAGGGCTGGCAGCCTTAAATAGGAATAGAAGCTATCTTCTTAAATACGAGCCGGGTACATCCCGCATCGTTGTACCGGTATATAGTTGACGGGGGCGGCCTATCTTGTACGCTGGGTCAGAGATCATTTCATTCCACTGTGCAACCCAGCCGACCGTTCTTGCCATCGCAAAAATAGCTGTAAACATACTGGTCGGTATCCCTAAAGCACGCTGCACGATACCCGAATAAAAATCCACATTGGGATAGAGTTTCCGCGAAATAAAATATTCATCTTCCAGTGCAATCTTTTCTAATTGCAGCGCCAGTTTGAACAACCGGTCATTTTGCAGCCCCAGTTCATTTAGAACCTCATGGCAAGTCTCACGCATGAGTTTTGCGCGAGGGTCAAAATTTTTGTATACCCGATGGCCAAAGCCCATCAAGCGATAGTTATCATCCTTGTTTTTAGCTCGCTTGATAAACTCATCGATCCGTGAAATATCACCGATCTCCTCCAACATGTGAAGACAGGCTTCATTGGCACCACCATGCGCAGGCCCCCACAAACAGGAAATCCCTGCGGAAATACAGGCAAATGGATTGCC
>JBBTCY010000018.1:0-2241 GCA_038043005.1 Pseudomonadota bacterium | reverse complement strand
TACTGCCAGCATAGCCAATATTGCCATGTTCGATGCTACTTTCATGCCTTGCATTCCGAGACTCCCAAAAAAAGTGGTGTTCATGCGGTTAATGTCGAATTCTAACAAGATAAGTTCTTGTTAACAACAACAAACCGTCAACAAATGAAAGCACTATTTTTTCTGTTGTTATTTGCCAACGTGGTTTTTGCAATCTATATTCAGTCTGGGTTTGACTCCAGCAGTAGCTCACCACTACCCGCGGAGCTACACCCGGAAAAGATCAGATTGCTACCCGCTCCCGCGCCTGTACCTGCAGCCGCGGCCTGTCTGGAATGGGGGAATTTTATCGGCACCGACTTGCAGCGGGCCGAGACGGCTATCGCCAAGCTGCAATTGGGCGACAGTCTGAACCGGCATGCGGTGGGCGAGGTCCCGGCCTACTGGGTGCATATTCCACCATTGAAGACCAAGTACGACGCTGTGAAAAAAATCGAGGAGCTGAAAAAGCTGGGTGTGATCAATTATTTTCACATTCAGGACAATAGTGAGTGGAATAACGCCATCTCGATGGATATCTTTCGTGGCGAAGAGGCGGCCCGGAAGTTTTTGACGGAAATGAGGAATAAGGGCATTAGATCGGCAGTCATTGGTGAACGCAGCCTGAAACAGATAGCATTCGTGGTACACAGACCGGCGGAAGATGTCATCGAGAAAATGATCCACCTGCAACAGGGATTTCCTGGGAGCGAACTGAAGGCGAGTGGGTGTGAGGTTGCTGCGCCGTCACTGTGATTGCAGGCTATGGATTACTGCGACAAAAATATAATATATTTGGCGCTTTTTCATAATCGCGGTCAAAACTACCCGTTACTTTACGATCCTGCCCACGCGACATAACGCGCGGAAAAATCAATCCGCTTTCCGGTTTTATCGCCGCATGCAACGATCCTCTTTATGCTTGCTAGCGGTCTTGCAAAGCAACGCTGCAACCCCCATTATGCGTTTCGTCCATTTGATTAACCGGAAACCACTATGACGGTACATCTCAAATCTCCGCAGGAAATCGAAAAAATGCGAGTCGCGGGCAAGCTCGCCTCGGAAGTACTGGATTACATAACGCCTTTTGTCAGGCCTGGGGTCACCACCGCCGAGCTTGATGCGCTGTGCCATGATTACATGGTCAACGTGCAGAAAACCATCCCTGCGCCGCTCAATTACGCGCCGCCGGGATATGCGCCGTATCCGAAATCCATTTGCACTTCAGTCAATCATCAGGTGTGCCATGGCGTGCCGGGCGAGAAGAAACTGAAAGCTGGCGATATCGTCAACATAGACGTGACCGTGATCAAGAATGACTACCATGGCGATACCAGCCGCATGTATTACGTGGGCGAACCGCCAATCCAGGCCAAGCGTCTGTGTAAAATTACTTATGAATCAATGTGGCGCGGCATTGAGGAAATCAAACCAGGCAAATATCTGGGCGATATCGGTCACGCCATCCAAAGCTTCGCTGAAAGCCGGGGATGCAGCATAGTCAGGGAATTCTGCGGTCATGGCATCGGCGCAAAATTCCATGAGGAGCCGCAGGTACTTCACTATGGCCGTGCAGGGACTGGACTGCAACTCAAGGCCGGCATGATTTTTACGGTTGAGCCGATGATCAATGCAGG
Organism: Pseudomonadota bacterium; assembly: GCA_038043005.1. Classification (GTDB taxonomy): domain Bacteria; phylum Pseudomonadota; class Gammaproteobacteria; order Burkholderiales; family Nitrosomonadaceae; genus Nitrosomonas. The sequence continues at coordinate 586 of JBBTCY010000018.1, read as the reverse complement.
CAAAGCACCCATACGCCAACTGGCCGACGGCTGGACCATAGTCACCAAAGACCATAGCCTGTCGGCGCAGTGGGAACATACTGTGCTGGTCACCGCAGCCGGATACGAAGTACTGACACTGTCTGCCGGTGCGCCACCGAAACCCGCATTCAGTTCCTGATCTTGCATGTATGACCTTGGTGCGGAACCGCTGCCAAAGCCGTTAAGCGCCGCAGCGGGCAAGGTGGTGCTGTTGCAGGGCCGCAAACTATTACACCAGCGTTATCGCGAGAACAAGAACGGCACGGCCTTGTTGCATAACCATTGCCGGCTGGTCGATAGCCTGCTGCGTCAAGTATGGCGTGAAACGACGCTACCCGCTTCCATCGCACTGCTGGCGGTAGGCGGTTACGGACGCGGCCAGCTTTTCCCTGGCTCTGACGTAGACCTGCTGGTGCTGCTCCCTGCCGGAGAAAACGGCATAGATATGGCGAATGGGACGATCAAATCCCGGCTGGAGCAATGGGTAGGGTTGCTGTGGGATATGGGGCTGGAAGTGGGACACAGCGTCCGTACGCTCACTGAATGCGCAGAAGAAGCGGCCAAG
>JBBTCY010000017.1:0-1290 GCA_038043005.1 Pseudomonadota bacterium | reverse complement strand
AGAACCAAAAAAGTGTGCTTCCAGTTGCTCTGCCAGATATTTGCGCGCCTTGATATCGGAGAGATTCAGACGATTTTCGTTGACCAGCATGGTCTGGTGTTGAATCCACTGGCTCCAGGCTTCCTTGGAGACGTTGTCAAAAATACGCTTGCCCAGTTCGCCGGGGTAGGTTTGAAAATCGAGCCCTTCAGCTTCGCGACCCAGCTTGATGCAGTTGACCATTCTTGCCATTTAATTCTTTCTCCCGATAAATCAGATAGGGTATTCAAGTTATAGATGTTTGACAAACACTTTTGAGCGGCGCTGGTAATTGTATAAATTTTGCTTGGCTTTTGGCAACTCGGACGGCGTGGTTTCGGTAAAGCCGTGTTCAATGAACCAGTGCGTGGCATGTGTCGTGAGTACAAACAATGTGTGGATGCCCTGGGAAACAGTTTTGCTTTCGATGTATTTGAGCAGGCGGTTGCCATGTCCCTGATCGCGGTAATCCGGGTGGATCGCCAGGCAGGCGAGTTCGCAGGCATTTTCTTCGGGAAACGGATACAGCGCGGCGCAACCGAGGATAATGCCGTCGTGCTCGAACACCGTAAACCGGTCGATTTCAATTTCCAGTAATTCGCGGTTACGCCGCACCAGTATGCCTTCGGTTTCCAGCGGTTCGATGAGTTGCAGGATACCGCCTACGTCTTCGATTCTTGCCTTCCGGAGTGCCTGCAGTGTTTCCTGCGAGATCATGCAGCCGATACCATCATGCGTGAAAAGCTCCTGAATGATGGCACCATCGCTATGCCGGCTGATCAGATGTGCGCGAGCCACGCCCATTTCACAGGCTTTTGTCGCGTAGTGCAGCGATGGCCTGATGCTATCCGGCACTGAATGAGCGGTTGCCTGCGTCTTGCTGTCCAGTAATGATTTACTGTCTGCCACCGTAAGTTCACGCGGTAAGCATGGCGGCTTATCGGCAGAGGATTTATCGGGTTCCAGTGCATCCAGAAGAAAAATCAGCTTTTCCGCACGCAGTGCAATGGCGACCTCGGTGGCCACATTCTCCATGGCCAGATTAAAAATCTCACCGGTTGGCGAATAACCCAGCGGTGAGATGAGTGCGACATCGTTTTGTTCCAGACGGGCATGAATGGCCTGTGCATTGATCTTGCGAACTTTTCCGGTATGCATCAAATCAATACCATTGATAACCCCATAGGGGCAGGCGGTGACAAAATTTCCGCTGGCGACACGAATGGCCGCATTGGCCATCGGAGAATTGGGCAGACCCATCGACAGCAATGC
>JBBTCY010000016.1:0-7290 GCA_038043005.1 Pseudomonadota bacterium | reverse complement strand
TAAACCATCCGGAAATTGATCCTGCTCCAGGAAAGCCATTAGCAAGAAATTCATTCCCACTCTGGGCACAGTAAACTGAAAGGTTGGTTAAATTAGAAGTAACAACTGTTCTTGAAAAAACGATAGGTCCAAAGATTCTAAGTTGATCATCTGTTTGTGTAGCGTTTATATCATTGCAAGCCTGTTGGCCCAGTTTATCTGGATTAGGATATAAATATTGATCAAGAGCTTGGCGTGCATACTGGAAACCTCCTGCGACAGGTGGTTCTTTTATGAACTCACTAATTGAAATTTCTGAATAGAGTAAAGAAATAAGGGCAACAAGATATGAGATTGTAGTGTTTTTTCTGCTTTTCTTTACAATTCCTATCAACATCAATGCTCTCCCCTTTATCGCATGATTTATGTGATTACAAAATCACTAAACTTAGCGAGCATTATTAGTAATCAACATGACCAGAGTATTTAAGCAATTATTTTTCAATCAAAATAATTACGTCACCCGAAATAAATTCTTTAATCCGAGAGCCAACCCCTGACAGTTCTTCACAACTACTTAATCGCGAATCAAACCATCAGCATCAATCCAGTCAATCTGAAGAATTGTGAAAATAAATGAGAGCCACAGGGTAGATTATTCGGTTTGGAACCGACGGAAATTAATGAAATGTTGCCTTATGGATGAAGAAAATTTACTGGAATAAAAAATCTTTTGTGATAATTCTATTTTTTAACAAAAATACAGTGCAGCATATGCATTAATTTGGCAGAATTGAGCATTCTGGAATAACCTTTCTTTAATCGGGGAAATTGATATGAAATATAAAAGTTTTCAGGAGTTCAGTACCTATGTGTCTGAGCACAATCCTAACCAACCTGAATACATGCAGGCGGTTACTGAAGTCATGGAGAGTTTGTGGCCATTTATCAATGAAAACCCGCGTTATGCCGAACATGGTGTACTGGATCGACTGGTTGAACCGGAGCGGATTATTATCTTCCGGGTAGCCTGGGTGGATGATCACGGCGAAGTGAAGGTCAATCGCGGTTATCGGATACAACATAGTTCATCTATTGGTCCTTACAAGGGGGGTACCCGGTTTCATCCCTCTGTGAATCTTTCCATTCTCAAGTTCCTGGCTTTTGAACAAACCTTTAAGAATGCTTTAACAACGCTGCCGATGGGTGGTGGTAAAGGTGGAGCGGATTTTGATCCAAAAGGCAAGAGTCCGGGTGAGATCATGCGCTTCTGTCAGGCTTATATGAGTGAACTGTTCCGTCATATCGGTTCTGATACGGACGTTCCGGCAGGCGATATCGGGGTGGGTGGCCGTGAAGTGGGATTTATGGCTGGTATGATGAAAAAATTATCCAATCGCGCTGATTGTGTCTTTACCGGAAAAGGGCTCAGCTTTGGAGGCTCGGTCATGCGCCCGGAAGCAACCGGTTACGGTACAGTATATTTTGCGCAGGAAGTGCTCAGACATGTGGGACGTTCTCTGGATGGTCTGCGCGTTTCAGTATCAGGTTCCGGTAATGTGGCTCAATTTGCTGTTGAGAAAGCGATGTCACAGGGTGCCAAAGTAGTGACTGTTTCTGATTCGAGCGGCACGGTGATCGATGAAGATGGCTTTACTGTTGAGAAGCTGGCAATACTATCCGAAGTGAAGAATCATCTATATGCCCGGGTAGATGAATATGCACGGCGAGTCAATGCGATTTTCCTGCCGGGCGCGAAACCCTGGCATGTGCCGGTCCATGTTGCGTTGCCTTGTGCGACACAGAATGAAATCAGCGGAAGCGATGCGCAAACATTGGTTAACAACGGTGTTGTATGTGTTGCAGAAGGTGCCAATATGCCCTCAACAGCCGAAGCTGTCGAATGTTTTATACATAACAAGGTGCTCTATGCGCCCGGCAAGGCAAGTAATGCAGGTGGTGTTGCAACGTCAGGCCTGGAAATGAGCCAGAATGCGATGCGTCTTTCCTGGACACCTGAAGAAGTAGATACACGCCTGAAAGGAATTATGCAGGCGATCCATAAGTCTTGCTTGCGCTACGGTACCCGGCCGGATGGCAGTGTTAACTATGTGAACGGCGCCAACATTGCCGGTTTTGTAAAGGTGGCTGATGCCATGCTTGGGCAGGGTGTGATCTGATTGATTTTCTTATAGCTTATTGCTTCGGTCTCCAATGGATTAACAAATGTAATTGTATGAGCTACCCGTGACCTGACGTCAGGTTAGCTCAATTTTGGTGCAATATTGCCGATGCTAGCAATGTTGTTGGCATGTTGCCCTTTCTATTATTCTGCATTTGGCTTTCATTTATATCAGCTATGAGAAAATACCTAACCGGATTGTTATTGGTAATATATGTTGGAACGCTGTCCGCTAGCCAGGATAGTGATTTTCTTGCCGCAAGAAAGGCATTCCAGGCAGGCAATTCCAAGTTGCTTGCCGAATATGCTGATCGTTTGACAGATCATGCATTGGTGCCTTATGTCGACTATTATCAGTTACGCTCGATACTGAGAACGACTGATATATCAAACATCAGAAATTTTCTTTTGCGCCATGAGGGTACGCTGGTTGCTGATCGACTGCGCAGTGACTGGTTGAAGATACTCGGCAAAAATCAACAGTGGCAATTTTTTGACGTAGAGTACCCGTTGCTGGTTAACAAGGATACCGAACTCTCCTGTTATGTTTACCAGCGACGGCTTAACGCGAAAGATAAGGAAGTGCTGCAGGCGATACGGGATGTTTGGCTGACTGCCAATAATATGCCTGAGAGCTGTACGCCCGTATTTAACAGTTTGATTGCCAGCGGGCAGATTTCTGTTGAAGATATCTGGACACGCATAAGACTCGCTCTGGAAGAAGGTCAAACAACGCTTGCCAAGCAGGTGAGTCGATATCTGCCAGGCAATGAAACGCTGAATATTACAGAGCTCAGTGCTGCTGACAAGAACCCGCTGCGCTATCTGGATGCGCAAAAGAATCAAGCCAAAACCCGCAGTGATCGCGAGATCATTTTATTTGCACTGCTGCGCCTGCTTAGAAATGATACCAACCAGGCCTATGCGCACTGGCTTAAGGTAAAAGGGAAGTTTAATGAAAACGATCGGTCTTACTTCCTGGCAAGACTCGGCCATCGATCGGCGCTCAGACATGATTCACGTGCGCTGGACTGGTTCATGGAAGCCCAGAAGGTCAAGAAGCCTTATCCGCTGACAGATACGCTGCTGGCCTGGCAGGCGCGTGCCGCGCTTCGGGTGCTGAACTGGAATATTGTTCTGAAAAGCATAGAAGGTATGTCTGTCGCCGAACAGCAAGTGGATACATGGCGTTACTGGAAAGCGCGTGCGCTTAAGGAACAGGGCAAAATTCAGGATGCAAATACAATTTTTGCACCATTAAGTGCCGAACATACTTTCTATGGCCAGTTGGCTAAGGAGGAATTAGGCACAGTGCTGAGTGTCATGGATGAAACATATCGCGTCAGCAATGATGAAGTATCTGCCATGGAAAAAAGGCCGGCTGTGCAACGGACATTGGCTTTCAGTCGGATGGATTTGCGCACGGAGGCATATCACGAGTGGGTATGGGCAATCCGTAACTTTAATGATTCGGAATTACTGGCGGCGGCTGAAGTTGCCCGTCGTCATGGAATGTATGATCGCGCGATTAATACGGCCAATAAAACAGTGTCACAGCATGATTTTAATTTGCGCTTTTTGTCGCCACATCGTGAAGTGTTGCAAGAAATTCTGCAACAGCACGCGCTTGATGAAGCCTGGGTGTATGGGCTTATCCGGCAGGAGAGCCGGTTCATCACGGATATTAAATCCAGTGCGGGTGCCATGGGTTTGATGCAACTGATGCCTGCAACCGCCGAATGGGTGGCCAAGAAACTGGGTATGCAGAATTTCCGTGAACATGTTGTGGTTGATGTCAATACTAATTTAAAGCTGGGCACCTACTATCTCAAGCATGTGCTGACAACACTGGATAATCAGCCGCTGTTAGCCTCGGCTGCTTATAACGCAGGTCCTGGCCGGGCAAGGCGCTGGCGCGACGAGATTATTCCGCTGGAAGGGGCAATCTACGCGGAAACGATTCCATTTAACGAGACGCGCACTTATGTCAAAAAGGTTTTGAAAAATTCAGTGTATTATGCCAAAGTTCTTGATCACGGGAATGAAACACCCACGCTGAAAGAACGACTGGGCGTGGTTGCGACAAAGTGATCGACCGGCCCTATTTCTTAATCATTCAGGTTCAGACTATTGAAAACTTATCTGGTGGGTGGATCAGTTCGTGATGAGTTACTGGGCTTGCCTGTAAAAGATCATGATTATGTTGTGGTAGGAACCACGCCCGAAGCTATGACACGGCTTGGCTATCGCCCGGTAGGCAAGGATTTTCCTGTTTTCCTGCACCCGCAAACACACGAACAATACGCGTTGGCACGGACTGAACGTAAGATCTCGCGCGGCTACAAAGGATTCGAAGTCTTTACTTCCCCTCAAGTCACTTTGCAGGAAGATCTCGCGCGGCGGGATTTAACTATCAATGCAATCGCCAAAAGTCAGGATGGACAGATCATTGACCCATTTAATGGGGTTGCTGATCTGGAAGCGGGTATATTGCGGCATATCAGCCCCGCCTTTACGGAAGATCCGGTACGCATACTGAGAACAGCCCGCTTTGCTGCCCGCTTCGGTTTCCGCATTGCACCGGAAACCCTGGCATTAATGAGCGAAATGGTGCATAACGGCGAAGTGGATGCACTGGTTCCGGAACGTGTCTGGCAGGAACTCTCCAGAGGGTTAATGGAAAAGAATCCATCCCGGATGTTTTATGTTCTGCGGGAATGTGGTGCATTGGCTCGTATCATGCCTGAAGTGGATGTATTGTTTGGTGTTCCCCAACCAGCGCATGCACATCCTGAAATAGATACCGGTGTCCACGTGATGATGGTGATCGATCATGCTGCAATAAAAGATTATTCGCTGGCTGTCCGCTTTGCCGCCCTGACACATGATCTTGGCAAAGGCACTACGCCACCTGAAGAATGGCCGCGCCACATTGGTCATGAGGCACGCAGTATCCATTTAACGCAAGATCTGTGCGAACGCATCCGGGTTCCCAAGGAGCTACGCAGCCTTGCATTGCTGGTTGCCCGTTTTCATGGCAATGTGCACCGTGCTGAAGAGCTGAAGCCGGCAACCATTGCAGACATGTTGCAGGCCGTTGATGCTTATCGTAAGCCCGGAAGATTCGAGGAATTCTTGCAAGCCTGCGCCTCTGATTTTCATGGGCGTCCTGGCTATGCAGCAAAGCCTTATATTCAGGCTGAACGATTTCAGAAGGCGTACTTTGCGGCAAAAAGTGTTGATGCCGGTACAATTGCAACGGAATTAAGCCGGAGCCTCCCGGATTCAAAAGAGTTACCAACCATGATCCATTCCAAATTGCGTGAAGCACGTATTACTCAAATAAAAGCTGAATTGGGCCAGGGAAGTCCAGAGTAAGCGTCGGCGCAAGCGAGTTGATGCGTCAGGCGGTATTCGGATTCGCCTATCTATCTGACTTTCAGGGAAGGCGCTGAAGAAGTGCCTGCCATAGCGCGATTTCTGCCGTTTCCCAGTACTGAAAGATTAAATCAGCATCAAGTTCTGTGCGTTCTACACTTCAATCCCCTCTCAAAAATTTATTCAGCATTCTCTGATTTATGCAGGATACGTTCACATAAATACATATAACTAAAAAATATAATTATGTAACTAAATATTATTTTTTATTATATGGAAAGAGTGCTATCGTTCGATCCCATTGAAATTCGTGCTAATCAGGTGATGTAAATGGATGCTGATTCAGGATCAAAGCGTATTGCAACAGAGTCTGCTGTCAAACCGGTGCCTGCAGACATCGCGCAGGAAATTCTGCGTGCTGTGGCCAGTATCTATTATGGATCAGTTGAAGTTGTCATACACGAGAACAAAGTCGTGCAAATAGAGTGTCGGGAAAAAAATCGTGTGGGTCAAAGTGGTTCTGGGCGCAAAACATCCAAATCATAGTTGAATAAGTTTTAGGTTTAATGCATCAAGATAAAACTGGTCTCGCACAAATAATAAGATAACACCGACCAACAAAATTGGAGGTGAAAGAGCAAAACGATTTTAGTGGCTCAACCGGATTGCCGGAGGGTTCACTTAGGAGAATAAATTGAAGTTTATTTGGCTTTTCTTAAACATTATATTTTTGAGCGTATTAGCTGTCACCTCTGCTGTGGCGTCTTCAGACAGTAAATCATCTGTAGATTTTCAAGCAATGCAAAGAAATATCGTGCAGTTAGCACAGCAGATCGCTGTTGATACCGGCAAGCCGTTAATTAATAGATCGTCGGAACAGATCAAGCCATCCGATCAGGCTAAACAACCCGAACTGGAAAAATCATTGCCAGCCATTGTGCCGGAGGCAAAGAAACAATCGACCAGTTATCACCGGCGTTCCAACAGCTATGCCACCAACCCAGATTCTGATCCGCCACGGTATGTGCGTCAGTTAAGTGATATTGGTGTTGAGGCATTTAAAGATATTACCTGGCTGGATATCGGTTTGGAGCACCGTACTCGTTACGAGTGGCGCAATAATGATATACGGCGCATTGAAGGTGGAGAGGATAACCCTATCTTTTTTCGTCATCGTGCATGGATTGGGATCAAGGATATCCTGGATCCATTCCGTTTTGCCGTCGAGTTTCAGGATTCAAGAGTGGTTAACAATAAATATTTACCGACTGATCAGGAAAGAGATGTTTATGACCTGATTAATGCCTATGGTGAGCTATATTTCAAAAAGGGACTCGGAGTCGATGACCGGAATCAGGATCGGCCAATTAGATTTCGCGTAGGCCGTATGGCTTATGAAGCAACAGACAGGCGTTTTATCGCACGCAACGAATGGCGCAATACCACCAATGCATTTGAAGGATTCCGCCTGAATCTGGGGCGTGAAGCCAATGACTGGGAGCTTGACCTGTTTGGTTTGCAACCGGTTAGACGCTTGCAAACCAAATTTGATGAGGCCAATGATCACTTGTGGTTTTTTGGTGCGATTGGTACCTGGCGCAAGTGGTCTGACATCGCTACCATCCAGGCGTACTACATGGGTCAGAAACAAACGGCCGATCCGCATGGTTTTACGGCGACTAATCGTCTGGATCGCCAAATTCATATGCCAGGGTTCCGTGTTTACGGCAAGGCAGGCAATATTGTTGATT
>JBBTCY010000015.1:0-1506 GCA_038043005.1 Pseudomonadota bacterium | reverse complement strand
GCTGGATCTGGTTGCCGTGAGCGAAAATCTACAGCGCCTGCTGCCACCGGTCAGGCAGCAATTACCGGGTGCTCAAATTGTGATCGAACTGGGTCGATACATGGTGGCAGAAGCAGGGATTTACGTATGTCGCGTACTGGAACGCAAGCAATCACGCGGGCAGATATTTCTGGTGACTGACGGTGGGTTACATCATCATCTGGCGGCATCCGGAAACTTTGGTCAGGTCATCCGCAAGAACTATCCGGTTGTTATCGGCAATAAAGTAAGGAATGGCCAGCGAGAAGCTGTGTCCGTAGTGGGGCCGTTGTGCACGCCACTGGATTTATTGGCTGACCAGATGGAAATGGCGCAGGCCGTACCCGGTGATCTCGTCGTTGTTCTGCAATCCGGCGCCTATGGATTAACCGCAAGTCCAACCGCATTTCTAGGTCATCCAGCACCATTGGAAGTATTTGTTTAGAGGAGTTTGTTGTTGGGTCCGCTTTATTAGCAGGCCGTTGAAAAACTATCTACGTTGCCGCTACAGTGTTAAAAGTTGGTTCAAGATTCTCATTTATCGAGCATAAACTGCGCTTTTTAGCCCGTTCTTGCCTTGTAGCGGCTGTCAACGTTTTTCAACAGCCTGTTAGAACAGAGAATCTCGGAGGATCTGGGTAGTTTGTCGCAGGGCAATCATCTGCTTAAGTCAATCTCAGTATAAGAATAAGGGAGCTGGTATGGGGGGAATATGTGGTTGGATGGGCCATGGTGCAACGAGTGCTGAGAATCGGCAACTTATCGAGCAGATGATCAGACCAATCAGCCAGTTTGATCATAGTAATATTAAAACCCTGATTGGAGAAAAGTCTGCGTTTGCAGTGATTGCGAACCATGGCAGTGTGCATACTTATCAAACCGGCGCACTGCTGGCTGGGGTGTGGGGACGGATTAAGTTTCAGGATGCCGGTTTGAATCAACGTCTGCAAACTGAAAGTGCTGCAAAAATTCTTCTGGAGAGCTGGCTGGAGAAAAGAGAAAAAGCGTTCGCAGATCTGGCGGGCGAATTTTCAGTATGTATTCTGGATGAAAACAATCAGTGTGCGGTACTGGCGGTTGACCGGATGGCAACAAGACCAATGACTTATCAGGTTTCCGGCGGGCACCTGATATTTTCTTCAACGTCCGACGCAATTATTCAACATCCTCTGGCAAAGCCTGAGATCAATCCGCAGAGCCTGTATAACTATGTTTATTTCCATATGGTGCCCGGCCCGGATACGATATATCGGGAACAGAAGCGACTGTTGCCCAATGAGTATCTTCTTTTTCAGAAAGGAAAAGTTGAGACTCGACGCTATTGGAGCGTTACTTTTAATGAATCCGGGAGCCGTTCCTTTAGTGATCTGAAGCAGGAATTTCTGACAGTATTACGTTCAAGTGTGCGTGAAGCTGTAGGTGATGAGCCAGCGGGCGCTTTCCTGAGTGGCGGGACTGATAGCTCAACGATTGCCGGAGTATTGGGAG
>JBBTCY010000014.1:0-24742 GCA_038043005.1 Pseudomonadota bacterium | reverse complement strand
GTATGCCCTGCGCTGCTTTGCAACCCACGTCGAAACCAGATCGTCCCCGGTATTCTTTATGGTAATGCATAGGATGGTGATGAAGCCAAAAAGTTCAAGTCCTGTGCATTGATTATTCTAACAGAATTAATAGTCGTATCTTTACAGATAGGTGAGTAATTCTTCCGGGTGATCAATCAAGTGTCTGGCACCCCAGGTTTCAGGTGGCCGGTCATTGCCCAGATATCCATAGCGGGCAATGATTGGCAGCATTCCGGCAGCCAGGCTGGCCTGAACATCTCGTAAATCATCACCCAGATAAATACAGTCAACTGAGGGAATCTCTATTTTTTTACTGGCAGTCAGGAGGGGTTCGGGGTGTGGTTTGGTATGGGTGGTTTCATCGCCACATACGACACAGGCAACCCGGTGATGGAGGTTGAGCTGTTGCACCAACGGATGGGTAAAGCGGGCGGGCTTGTTGGTCACGATGCCCCAGGGCAGGTTGCGTGCGTCCAGTTCATTCAGGAGTTCAGTCATGCCGGGAAATAAGCAGGTGTCATGGCACAGGCGCTGGGCATATAAGTCGAGGAATTCATCACGCATTAACTCATATCCGTCATCGCCCGGCTTGATATTAAAGCCGAGGCCCAGAAGTCCACGCGAACCGGCTGATGCCTGAGTGCGTATTTGCGCTATGGATAATGGTGTGAGATGTCGTGCAATGCGTTGTTGATTGAGCGCATGGCCAAGGTCGGGCGCGGTATCTGCGATTGTTCCGTCAAAATCAAAGAGAATGGCTTTAATCATTACTTAAAGTGGACAGCAGTGAAGTGTGACGTTTACTCAGTACCCAATTTAGCACCGATATGCCATGATGTAATTAACGCTTGAGTCATCTCCCAGCGCATACACTTTGGTGAGCGGGTTATAGGTCATGCCAATCAGTTTTTCATCAGAGAGGCTTGCATTGCGTGCCATGCGGGCGAGTTCGGATGGCTTGATGAATTTAGCGTAATCATGGGTGCCGCGAGGCAGTAGTTTCAGGATGTATTCAGCACCAAGGATGGCGAAAAGATAAGCTTTTGGATTGCGATTAATGGTGGAAAAGAATACCCAGCCATTCGGCTTGGCAAGTTGGGAACATGCGCGAATGACACTCATGGGGTCTGGAACGTGTTCGAGCATTTCCATGCAGGTGACTACGTCATAGTGCTGAGGCTGTTCCTTGGCGAGTGATTCAACCGTAATCTTGCGATAATCGACTTGATGGCCGCTTTCCAGCAGGTGTAATTTCGCGACTTTCAATGCTTTATCACTCAGGTCTATGCCAGTTACCTTTGCACCGCGTGACGCCATTCCTTCCGATAAGATACCGCCACCACAACCAACATCCAGCACAGCTTTGCCTTCTAATCCAGCCAGATCGTTAATGTAATTCAGCCGAAGTGGATTGATTTCATGAAGTGGCTTGAATTCACTGTTGGGATCCCACCAGCGATGGGCAAGTTGACTGAATTTATCAAGTTCCAGCGGGTCGGCATTGATACCATTATTTTCCATTTAGATCATTAACCCTTCAATGTTTTGATGTTGCGGCAATACGTTCTTGCCAGACGTTAGTGCGGTATTGTAGCTCGATATTGTCCAGAGTCGTCAATTGTCTGTCTTGCAGCAACATTCTACCATTTACCCACACATGACTCACCTGTTCACGGCTGGCTGTGTAGACCAGATGAGAGAGCGGATCATAGCAGGGTAAAAGATTCAGATCAGAGAAATTGAGTGCTGTGATATCAGCGGCTTTACCGGCTACCAATGAGCCGGTCAGTTTACCAAGACCCAGTGCATGGGCGCTGTTCAGGGTCGCCATTCTGAGCGCCTGATACGCCGGCAGGTTATTGGCGTGGCCACTTGTTGCTTTGGCCAGTAATGCGGCAAGGCGCATTTCTTCAAACATGTCGAGACGATTATTGCTGGCGGCACTATCTGTGCCAAGCCCAACGTTAATTCCCTGATTCAACAGCGAAGTAATGGGTGCAAAACCGCTGGCAAGCTTCATGTTTGAGGATGGGCAATGTGCTACGTTGCACTCATATTGATGAATCAATCTGATTTCGTGGTCGGTGAGGTGCACCATATGCACTGCAATCATATTGGGGCTAAGCAAACCTAATTGCTGCATGCGTTCTATGGGGCGCACACCATGAGATTCCAGGCTGATGCGGATCTCGTCTTTGGTTTCATGTAAATGGGTATGAATGGGTATGTCGAGTTGTTCCGCATAAGTCAGGATGTTGGTAAATGTTTTATCACTCACCGTATAAGGTGCATGGGGTGCAAAGCAGAAGGATAGCAATGGGTATTGATGATATTTGTCCCGTAATTCCAATCCCTTGGCTAAATAATCATCGGCATCACTGGCATAAGCGGTAGGGAAGTCGATGACGATCATTCCCAGGGCTGCACGCATTCCTGCAACGAGTACGGCTTCGGCACACGCTTCCGGGAAAAAATACATATCATTAAAACAGGTAATGCCGCCCCGTATCATTTCCGCGCAGGCAAGATAGGTGCCGTCCAGAACAAAATCGGCATTAACATGACGATTCTCCGTGGGCCAGATATGCCTATTAAGCCATTCCATCAAGGGTATGTCATCCGCAAGCCCTCGCATTAATGTCATGGCAGCATGTGTGTGCAGATTGATCAAACCTGGAATCAGGATATGCTCATTTAACTGGATGGTTTGCTGTGGACTGAAGTGGAGTCGTGCTTCAGCGATCGGTAGAATCGCTTTAATAATCCCTTGATCAATCGCAATCGCGTGATGGTTTAATATTGTTTCAGCGGGCTCCACAGGGATGACCCAGCGCGCTTCTAGCAATGTATCAATTTCAATCAAATCAATTTATTCCAGTTTGCTGATTAAACTTGCATAAAAAAAACCCTGCACTGAGGCAGGGTTTTTTTGACCTGACAGGTCAAGCTGACTAATTTGTTATCGTGTGCCGGCTACTTCAACTTCTACACGACGATCAGGCGCTAAACAATCGATAAGCGCCTTGGTTTTTTTGTCGCCTTTACAGTTATGGCCTGTCACAGGATTGGCTTCACCCTTACCATCTGCAAAAATACGATTGGCATCGATACCTTTGGATACCATATGCGCTTTGACGGATTCAGCGCGACGTAAGGAGAGCTTTTTGTTGTAGTCATCTGATCCAATTCGGTCAGCATAACCAACAGCAATGATAAGGTCGTATTTAACGCCTTTCAATCCATTTAAAAATTCATTCAATGCCTGAATACCGGCTGGCTTCAGCTTTGCGCTGTTGAAGTCAAACAGTGCATCGGCAGAAAAAGTAATTTTTTCTGGCGCGGACGTTGAAGTGGCAGCTGGTTTTGCACCGGAATCAGCAACTACATCAGCTTTCTTTACCAGATCTGGATCGCATTCATGAATAGCCATGGCAGGAGTCCAATAGTTTGTTCTCCAGCATAGTCCTTGGGTGTTTCTTACAACGACGCCGCGTTCATCAATACCATAAGCTTCAGGTTTTTTCACAGGGTCGCTGTGTTTATGTTCTGTACCCGTTTCATGTGCCAAAGCAACGCCAGAAAATAATGCGGGTAAAATAATCATTCCAAGAAGGGTTTTTTTGACTGACATTTTCTTCATGCTGTTGTCCTTTTTTGTGAAAACTACAGTTTTATATATTTGTTACCGGGTAAATAACAAATGCTACCGTCACGCTATTCGATGAGCTTTGTTCGTTTTGCAACTTTTGCCATGCGTGTATTGGATTACATTTGTTTGTTTTTGTCAAATTACATTGTTGTTTTTATACGACATCAAAAACAATTGAGTCGAAATAGATAAAAACAATATGAAGTGATTGAGTTATAAATTATTAATGTGAACATTAAAAAATTTCTAAAGATTAACGACCGATACTGATCAATATTTAGTGGAATCACCTATTTTATTATTGGAATTTAACGCTAATGATGTGAAATATTGGTTTTACGGTCGTATACTGTCCACAGGTGTTTATAATTTGCGATGTTCTCTTTTTAGTAGAAAGAGCGGCCTGATTGAAAATTTGTTGTAATTCTGGGAATTCTTGTATGTCTGAACAAACGATTGCTTTAACTTTGTCAGCACAGAATCTGTGCCGTAATTATGGCGATCACGTTGCGGTGCATAATGTCAGTATTCAGTTGAAGCGAGGGGAAGTGCTGGGATTGCTGGGTCCTAATGGGGCCGGTAAAACAACAACGATGCGCATGCTGACCGGTAATCTTGCGCCCAGCGCAGGCAGTATCAGGATCTGCGGGTTTGATCTGTTTGATAATCCGTATAACGCCAAATCCCATCTGGGTTATTTGCCTGAAACCCCGCCGCTTTATCAAGACATGACGGTGAATGAGTATCTGCACCTTGTAGCCCGATTGCATCGGATTGAGAGTCGGGCGATACCGACGGCGCTGGAGGAAACAAAACAGCGTTGCGGCTTGAATGATCGCGGTAGTCATCTGATTCATACGTTATCAAAAGGGTTTCAACAGCGCGTGGGCATTGCGCAGGCAATTATCCACAGCCCGGATATTATCATTCTTGATGAACCGACCGTAGGTCTCGATCCTAATCAAATTCGTGAGATTCGTTTGTTGATTCGTGAACTGGGGGCAACCAGCAGTGTGATTCTTTCAACGCACATTCTGTCAGAAGTGGACAGTGTATGTGACCGGGTGCAGATAATGCATCAAGGTTGTATGGTGTTTGATGAAGCTTTGGCGGATCTGAGGTTAAAAGGGATAAATCTGGAGACAATATTTACGCAACTGACTTTCCAGAACAGGGGAAATATGGACAGGGTAGAGGCTGCATAGAATGATTGCTGTTATTGCACGTAAGGAACTGAGAATGTTGTTTACTTCTCCGCTCGCTTGGATATTGCTTGCTTTGATACAGTTGATCCTGACGTGGGTTTTTCTGGGTCGTCTGGATGCATTTCTGGAGATACAGCCACAATTGTTACAAATTGCCAATCCGCCGGGTATTACGGAAATTATCATTTCTCCCGTGTTTGCAATGGCTGCAATTGTACTGTTGATGATTACTCCATTGTTAACCATGCGTTTGCTGGCGGAAGAACGGCGTAATCACACATTGGTACTGCTGATCTCAGCGCCTATTTCCATGTCGGATATTGTGTTGGGTAAATTTCTGGGTCTGATGATTTTCTTTCTGATGGTAATTTCCCTGATTCTGGTTTTATCAGTTTCATTGCTGGCAGGGGGAGTGCTTGATTACGGGCTATTATTAACCAGTACTATCGGATTGTTTCTGATCAGCGCTTGTTTTGCCGCACTGGGTATTTATATTTCGAGTCTGACAGCACAGCCTGTGATAGCAGCAATTGGCGCACTTGGTATCCTGCTGGGCCTGTGGATCATGGATTTGATCGCAAACGATGCTGACGGATGGATGCAGTACTTTTCCTTGCTTAAACATTTTGAATATTTTAATCGGGGACTGATTGATACATTCAGTGTCACTTATTTTATTTTGTTTATTGTTACTTTTCTGGTATTAACCATTCGCTGCCTGGATGGGGAGCGGCTAAACAACTAAAATGATGATCAATAACTCGCTAAATGACCGCGATCAAT
Organism: Pseudomonadota bacterium; assembly: GCA_038043005.1. GTDB lineage: Bacteria > Pseudomonadota > Gammaproteobacteria > Burkholderiales > Nitrosomonadaceae > Nitrosomonas. The sequence goes on along the minus strand of JBBTCY010000014.1, from coordinate 19,084 downwards.
AAAAAATTACGCTTGTATCTCCTGCTGCAACACAGTATTTTCATTGTTTTGTTGTTGCTGTTGACTGGCCTGCTGGGTTATCTGGCATTGGAGAATCGTACTCAATGGGATTTGAGTCAGAATGGTCGTAACAGTCTGACTCAAGCCAGTGTGGAAATTCTGCAGAAATTAAATGGCCCCATTCAGGTGACGGCTTATGCGACGGAACAACATGCGCAACTGGGTGATATCCATAAGATTATTCGAGATTTTATTTCGCTTTATCAACGTATAAAACCTGATCTTACCTTGACATTTGTTGACCCGACCGAGCAACCAAAAATAACGCAGGAAGCAGGTGTGCAGGTGAATGGTGAAATGGTGATTACATTCAATCAAAGACGTGAACACCTCACACAAATCAATGAGCAGGCCTTTACCAATGTTCTGATGAGGCTTGCAAGATCTGAGGGAAGATTGATCGTGGCACTCAGTGGTCATGGGGAACGAAGCTTTGATGGCGGTGCAAATTATGATTTAGGGGAATTTGGCAGGCAATTACGGATAAATGGCTTTGGCAGTGAATCGCTGAATCTTGTGATTGCTCAGGATATTCCGGAGCATGCCAGCATGCTGGTGATTGCTTCTCCACAGGTGGATTTGCTGGAAGGAGAAGTTGATAAATTGCTAAATTATATCGACCGGGGTGGTAACTTGTTGTGGCTGGTTGATCAGGAGTCGCTACGCGGTTTGCAGCCATTGGCAGAGAAATTGCGATTGACGCTGACGCCGGGTGTCGTGATTGATCCGCAGGCGGGGCAACTGAAAGCACCAGTTACGTTTGCATTGGGCGCAAGCTATGGGCAGCATGTGATCACGCATGGTTTTAACTATATCACGGTATTTCCTTTCGCACGCCAGGTAACAATCAATGAAAATGAGGAATGGCGCGCTGTATCGCTGGTTGATGTCGCACAAAACGGGTGGGTGGAAACAGCCGATATAAACGAAGAAATGATCTTTGATCAGGATGATGATGTCGCAGGGCCAGTAAGTGTTGCTGTGGCGTTAACCCGTACTGTGCAGGACCGTGAGCAGCGCATAATCGTTGTGGGAAGCGGCCATTTTCTTGCGAATACTTATTTGGGTAATGGCAGTAATCTTGATTTTGGTATAAATCTGGTCAATTGGCTGGCAGGCGATGAAGAACTTGTAGCCATACAGTCGCGCGATATCATAGATGGTAATTTGATGTTAAGTGAAAACGCATTAATCCTAATCGTCGGTAGTTTTCTTATCCTGTTGCCAGTAGTATTCCTGATGAGCGGAGCGCTTATCTGGTGGCGTCGTAGAAGAAGACTATAAATCATGACCCATCATGCGCAAATTAACTGGATCATGTTTGCCACAATTGTTGGATTGGTTGTTTTTCTGTATGCGAGGCCACAATCGCAGACAATGCAGGAATATCAAATTACCTCACGCTCAATAGACTCCATTCGAAGCGTACGGATTGTGCAGTATGGCAATGAAATTGCATTAAAGCATTCAGAGGATGGCTGGGCACTCATCCAGCCACTTCAGAGCCAGGTTGATGAAAAAAAACTGATCAGGATACTGGAAGTCCTCTCTGCCAGTAGTCATTATCGGTTTCCGATATCTGATCTAGGCCGTTTTGGGTTGGATCAGCCGAATATACGATTGTACATCGACAATGATTACTTTGGTTTTGGAGGATTGGCGCCAACGACAAACCAGCAGTATGTCGTCACGAATGATTATATCTATCTGATATCTCCGCGCTATGCAGTAATGTTGCCTTCAAGTCCGATTGATTTGATTCGTACAAAATTACTCGCAACCCATGAAGTTCCAGTTAAATATGAATTAAGTCACTTGACTGCACGGCTTCAGAATAAAAAATGGCATATCGATACCCAGGAGTCTGGGCAAACACTTAACGAAAAGATAATTGAATACTGGGTAAAGCTGTGGCAACTGGCAGATGCCAGCGAAGTAACATTTGAAAGGCCAGTTAATTCGATTGGCAAAGGAATTATTCAGATCGGCCTGGCGAATGGGAAGATGCTGAGTTTTGAGATTCTGCAAACTGAATCCGAAATCATATTGGTTCGTGCTGATGAAAGCATCTATTATCATTTTCCAATCGATGCTGGAATGCGGTTACTGGATCCTTATGGCATTTCAAACTGACTATTCGCTGATAACCCATGCCAGAACTACCGGAAGTTGAGATAACGCGGCGTGGAATTACACCTTATCTCGAAGGTCAATTCATAACGGGAGTGATTATTCGTAACCCGAATTTACGCTGGCCAATACCTGAGAATCTGTCGGAAGAATTAAAGGGATTGCGCGTTCAGTCGGTGAGGAGGCGAGCCAAGTATCTTTTGCTGGATTGTGTGAATGGCATTTTGATCCTTCACTTAGGAATGTCCGGGAGCTTGCGGATACTGTCTCCTCAAACGTCACATACTATCGAGCCAGCACAAAAGCATGACCATTTTGATTTAATACTGAATAATACCACTTTGAGATTCCGTGATCCACGTCGCTTTGGAGCAGTTTTATGGCATACGGGAGATATTTTGCAACATCCGTTGTTAAGGCAACTTGGGCCTGAGCCACTGACCTTGGATTTTAATGCGAAACAGCTGTTTGATAAAACGAGAGGGCGGCGGACTAATATCAAAGAAACTTTAATGAATAGTCATGTTGTGGTGGGGGTCGGTAATATCTATGCCAATGAAGCATTGTTTCATGCGGGGATTAGTCCGGGAGTCGCATCGGGTAAGATCGGCTTAGCACGTTATAAGAAATTGGTGCAGGCAATCCAGGATACCTTGCAAAAGGCGATTGAAGCAGGTGGCAGCAGTTTGCGTGACTTCGTCAACGCGGATGGTAATCCTGGTTATTTCCAGCAACAATACTGGGTATACGGACGCGGCGGTCAGGTTTGTAAAAAGTGCGGTGGTGTAATAAAACAGATCAAGCAAGCTCAGCGTTCAAGCTTTTATTGCCTGAACTGCCAGCGGTAGCTGTACGAAAAGACACCGGGCATGCTGGTTCTTCATAAAGAATAGAAAAGTTACTTTTATTAATCGAATAAGCAAATCCATAAAGCGTTAAAGTTAATATGAATATTACATTTATCGGCGGTGGGAATATGGCCTCTGCCTTAATCAGCGGTTTATTACAGCAAGGCCATCCTGTCGGGCAGATTTGTGTGGTGGAAATTAACGCGGACAGTGGTGAAAAAATAAAGAATCAATTCGGCGTTTCAGTGGTGACTGATCTTCTGCGTGGAATAACCTGTTGCGATGTAATTGTATTGGCAGTAAAGCCACAGCAGCTCCATGAATTAACACAGGTACTCAGGCTATTATTGAATAATCAGCTTGTTATTTCTATTGCGGCAGGTATCCGTGCAACCGATATTATGCGTTGGCTGGGTGGGTACGACCGTGTGGTGCGTGCAATGCCAAATACACCATCACTGGTGCGTGCCGGGGTGACTGGTCTTTATGCGGCACCCGATACCAGCTCGCAGGATAAGAGAAATGCAGAGTTAATTCTGAGCGCTGTCGGTTCAATACTATGGGTCGATGAAGAAGAAATGTTACACAGTGTTACCGCCATGTCTGGCAGTGGGCCAGCCTATGTGTTCTATTTTATTGAATCAATGCAGCAGGCAGGGGTAGAGCTGGGCCTGACACCGGAACAGGCGAGACAATTAACTTTACAAACTTTTCTAGGTGCAGCTAAACTGGCTAATCAAAGTAATGAGGATGCAGCAGTTTTACGGGCGCGTGTCACGTCAAAGGGAGGAACAACAGAGCAGGCAATACAGTCGATGGAAAGAAACACAGTCAAGAGCAAGATCGTAGCAGCAATTCATGCGGCCAATACACGCTCGCAAGAATTGAGTGAAGAGTTTGGCAGACTATAATTTACATAGTCATCAGTAATTCCTTAATTATCGATCATAAATAGTTTATTGGAAAGCATATATATGTCTAATCAGATCTTAATTTTTCTTCTCGATACCATTCTAGGGCTATTTTCACTGGCATTATTACTGCGTTTTTATTTCCAACTACTGCGAGTTCCCTTCCATAACTCAATATCCCAGTTCCTTATCGCCGTGACCGATTTTATCGTGCGTCCAGCTCGCCGCATCATTCCCGGTTGGAATGGCATGGATCTTTCCACATTGGTACTGGCATGGTTATTGGAATGCATAATTTTGATCGGTATTTATACAATACGCGACTATGATTTTAGTGCGAATATGGGTGGTGCGATTGGAGTTGTGGGAATGCTGGGAGTCATTGAAATCATCAAAATGACGCTCTATATCGTATTAATAATGATTATCATGCAAGCAGTCCTGTCATGGATCAATCCACAAAGTCCAATAGCACCATTACTTGACAGCTTTACCAGTCCATTTCTGAGGGTTTTTCGCAGGCACATTCCACCGATTGCCAATGTTGATCTTTCGCCACTATTTGTTTTGATCGTGATTCAACTATTACTGATGGTGGTGGCTGGTATATATATAGAAATCACGGGACTATTGTAGCTTCCATGAAGTAATGGCCTGGTATCATTATGATAATGCAAATAACCTTGTTTTGACCTGTCATGTACAGACAGGTGCGAGGCATACCGAAGTATCCGGATTCTATGGGAATGCATTAAAAATCAGGTTGGCAGCTGAACCGATAGAAGGAAAAGCAAACGCGGCATTATTGAAATTCATGGCTAAACAGTTTGCTGTGCCACTTTCTCAGGTTATGCTAAAAAATGGAGGGAAATCGAGACACAAGGTTATCGTGATCCAGCAACCCAATCGGGAGCCTGATATATTATTGAAGCATTGAGTCAGTTCAATATGCTTAATTCAAATTATTTTTATTCAAGGACACGCTGATGGAGTTGATTTTGTGGCGTCATGCTGAAGCTGAAAACAGCACTCCTGATGCAGCACGTAAGCTGACTGATAGAGGAGTGAAACAGGCAAAGAAGATGTCTGACTGGCTGAGAGCGAGGCTACCCCAGAATACACGTATTATTGCTAGTCCGACACAACGTACTCAACAAACAGCACAAGCTTTCAGTCATGAGTGTGAGATTGTCGACAGGATTGGACCTGGCGCCCATATAGATGACATTCTTGCTGCAGCAAACTGGCCGAATGCGCAAGGTGCCGTTGTTGTGGTGGGTCATCAGCCGACGCTGGGAGAAGTTGCCGATTATCTGATAACCAACATTCCAGCCGGATTAAGTTTCAAGAAAGGCGCCGTATGGTGGATCAGTTATCGAATGAAAGCGGGTGTGGGCGAGTCTGTCCTGCATACCGTCATTTATCCTGACATGTTATGAATCACGGCATGACTGAGAACGAAAGAGATTTTTTTAGTAATAATAAAGATGTCGCGTTTGATTCTTTTTAACAAACCTTATGGTGTTATTTGTCAATTTACTGCAGATGGCGGCCACTCTTCTCTGAAGGATTATATTTCATTACCTGATTTTTATCCGGCGGGTCGTCTGGATACTGATAGCGAAGGGCTGGTGCTCTTAACAGACGATGGGCGATTGCAAGCCAGAATCAGTCACCCGAAGTATAAGCTGCCTAAAACATACTGGGTACAGGTTGAAGGTATACCCGATGAGATGGCACTGAAGAAATTACGTGATGGTGTGATACTCAAAGATTTTACTGCACGACCCGCATTGGTGCATGTCATGGAAGAACCCGATGACCTTTGGTTGAGAGTGCCACCGATCCGGTTTCGTAAATATGTTGCAACAACATGGCTAGCCTTGACGATTAGTGAAGGAAAGAACCGGCAGGTCAGGCGGATGACGGCAGCTGTGTTATTGCCGACATTACGGTTGATTCGGTATGCAATTGGTCAGTATACTGTGCAGGGGATTGCCCCGGGAGAATGGAAACTGCTGAATTATCACTCCTTATGAGGAGTTGATTGTATTTGATTATGAAATATTCTTATCATTCAATATCCTATTTAAGGATAAAAAACCGTGGATAAGCCGGATGCAGACTGACAACTGATTCATTGAATGTTTCTTCTACAAAGTGTTATTATGAGATTTTGAGTTTTATCGATAATGAGAACTCAACAACTGGCCCGTATATAATAAAGCGAGCTATAACCTGCCTAAGTTTATTTAAGGGCAAATGAAATTTCATGATTAAACGCTTGTCTTATGTTTATTCAGGCATGCCTGTATTACTGCAGGCTTTTAAAAGGACGGTAACTTATGATTTCTGATTTACTTAACTTAATTTCTGGTGTGATTGATATGCCTTGGTGGGGATATATCGTTGTTACTCTGGTTTTTACCCATATTACAATCGCCGCAATTACAATCTATCTGCACCGTCATTCGGCGCATAGGGCATTAGAGTTACATGCAATAGCAAGCCATTTCTTTCGTTTCTGGTTATGGTTGACAACAGGCGTGGTAACAAAGCAGTGGACCGCTGTACATCGTAAGCACCATGCAAAATGTGAAACCAAGGATGACCCACACAGTCCGGTTATTGTTGGTATTAAAAAGGTACTGGCTGAGGGGGCTGAGCTTTATCGACTGGAAGCAAGAAATCAGGAGACCTTGGATAGATATGGGTATGGTACTCCGGATGACTGGATAGAACGTAATATTTATAGTAGGCATAGTGCAAAAGGTGTTGCATTGATGTTGATTATCGATGTTATCCTGTTTGGTCCAATTGGCATTACCATGTGGGCAGTACAAATGATGTGGATGCCTATTTTTGCTGCTGGTATTATCAACGGTATTGGTCATTACTGGGGCTATCGCAATTTTCAGGCGGAAGATGCAAGCCGGAATATTGTGCCATGGGGTATTCTGATTGGTGGTGAAGAGCTGCATAATAATCACCATGCGTATGCCACGTCGGCGAGATTATCCAATAAGTGGTATGAGTTTGATATTGGCTGGATGTATATACGTATTATGGAAATGATGGGATTAGCCAAGGTAAAGAAAGTGGCGCCTAAGTTGCGTATTAACAAGGAAAAAACTGTTTGCGATTTAGATACACTGCAGGCGGTCATTTCCCATCGTTATGAAATACTTGCTAAATATTCAAAATCACTAAAAACTACCTTTGCGAAAGAGATCGTTCATTTAAAGGAAGCAACAGTGCAGTATGGTGTCGATAATTCAACACTGAAGCGTTGGGTTCTGGCCGACTCAAAAACATTGCTGGATCATGAACGGGAAAAACTCAATCAGGTTCTCAGCAATGCCAAAACGCTGGATAAGGTTTATACCATGCGTGAAGAATTAGCTGCAATCTGGCAGCGGTCTACTGCATCCAAGGATGACCTAGTCAAGCAACTGGAAGACTGGTGTCGGAAAGCGGAAGAAAGCGGTATTGAAGTATTAAGAGCTTTCTCGCAGAGACTGCGCTGTTATGCCTGATGGTCTGGCTGTTGTGCCACAATAAGCAATAAAAAACCCGCCAGAAGCGGGTTTTTTATTGCTTATATGTGCACAATTATTTGAGTTTTGTTTCTTTGTAATTGACATGCTTGCGTGCAACAGGATCATACTTTGACATTTCTATTTTTTCTGGTTTTGTGCGTTTATTTTTTGTGGTTGTATAGAAATGACCTGTTCCAGCTGATGATTCAAGCTTTATCTTTTCACGCATTACGACGACTCCTTAAACTTGCTTAATTGGTTTATTAAATTAAATGCTCTTGCCTTGTGAGCGCATTTTATCTAATACGACGTCAATTCCATTTTTATCAATGGTGCGTAATGCTGCATTAGATAATCGTAAGCTAACCCAACGATTTTCACTTTCCACCCAGAACTTTCGACGTTGCAGGTTAGGCAGAAAACGACGCTTGGTTTTATTGTTAGCGTGAGAGACATTGTGGCCTGACATTGGTTTCTTGCCAGTTACTTCACATACTCGTGCCATGATAACTCACCTCAAAATTCTGAAAAAATGGATTATATCCTGAATCATAGCGTTTACTCAAATGCAACCACTTAAGTTTCCCCATTTATTTCTGTAATGCACTCGAAATAAATGGGGAAGCTCTCATACAGCAATTGATTTCAATCACAAAACCTATGTGCTTCGGAGTTTATAAAACGCGTGATTGACCTGCTACTGTATTGCCCAAGGCCAGCAGGCCCCTAGATTAAATTATGTTCTGCAAATGACAGAGTGGTGCCGCTGCCAATTATAAAATGATCCAGTACCTTGACGTCAATCAATGCCAATGCCTGTTTCAAGGATTGTGTTAGAACCTTGTCAGCATGACTGGGCTCTGCTGTTCCAGAAGGGTGATTATGTGCAAAAATCATGGCTGCTGCATTATGCAGGAGTGCATGTTTTACTACCTCTCTGGGGTAAATGCTGGCTTGTGTCAGCGTGCCGCTGAATAATTCTTCTGAAGTAATTACATGATTCTGTGCATCAAGAAAGATACCGATAAAAACCTCGTGTTCTTTATTGGCAAGACTTAATCGCAGAAAATCGCGAACTAGCCTAGGAGAATTCATGGCATTTTTATTTTCTAATTCTTCGGCCAGTGCCCGTCGTGACATCTCCATCACAGCCTGCAATTGTGCATATTTTGCGCTGCCCATACCGTGTAATTGACAGAAACTATCCTGATTGGCAGCAAATAACTTTGTTAAACTGCCATAATGTTTAAGTAGATCTCTGGCAAGATCAACAGCACTTTTTCCTGTTATGCCGGTGCGAAGGAAAATAGCCAATAATTCGGTGTCGGATAGAGCCGTGGCGCCTTTCTGTAATAACTTTTCTCGCGGGCGTTCTGGCGCCGGCCAATCAGGGATAGCCATAAGTAGATATTTAATGGTCCGATAGGTTGGGTTGAATGTGGTTTGGTTGCATAAATTAACATCTGCTGAGGTTATACGGCTTTAATCCGAATAAATTGACTAATGATTGAAATCGATGGGAATTTTATTCATCGCTTTTTGTGAATAAGCTAGACTATATACTTGGTATAAATTTACCTAGGGGAATCCCAGTTCTATGAGCATATCAACATGTATATCTTCTTTGCCTAAGAAACGACTGTTATTAGGTGTGACGGGTAGTGTGGCTGCATACAAGGCAGCAGAATTGGCACGCCTACTGACACAGGATGGCATGGATGTACAAACAGTCATGACTAAATCTGCCTGTCATTTTGTGGGTCCGGTTACATTCCAGTCATTGACGGGCAAGCCTGTTTATACCGATTTATGGGAAACCAATATGGCGAATAACATGGCACATATTAATCTTTCTCGTAATGTTGATGCTATTTTAATAGCACCGGCCAGCGCCAGTTTTATCGCAAGACTTGTCAATGGTATGGCTGACGATTTGCTGGCGACACTATGTCTGGCACGTAACTGTCCCCTTTTGATTGCTCCCGCAATGAATCGGCAGATGTGGGAAAATCCTGCGACCCAGCGTAATCTGGCTTTACTGCGCCAGGATGGCATCATTATTCTGGGTCCGGCAGATGGAGAGCAGGCATGTGGCGAAATAGGCATGGGGCGTATGCTGGAAGCTTCTGAGCTGGCTGAGGCTGTACAGATTTCTCTGCAGGATAGAGTATTGCAGGCCAAGCGTGTACTCATTACAGCAGGTCCTACGTTTGAAGCAATTGATGCCGTGAGGGGAATTACTAATATTAGCTCGGGGAAAATGGGCTATGCAATTGCTCGAGCTGCTCTGGGTGCGGGTGCGATGGTTACACTTATTTCTGGCCCATCGTGCTTGAAACCCCCTGCTGTTAACAAATTTGTGAGAGTTATCAGTGCAGATGATATGCTGGCTGCGGTTAAGGCGGAAATATTACAGACTGATATTTTTATCAGTGTCGCTGCTGTTGCTGACTATCGAGCCACAACAATCAATTCACATAAGATCAAGAAAAGTAATAAAGGTATGGTGCTGGAATTAACTCCAAACTCGGATATTCTGATGTATGTGTCTGCTTTACCCAAAGCACCTTTTTGTGTTGGTTTTGCGGCGGAGACGGAGCATCTTGAAAAGAATGCTGAGATTAAACGCCGTAAGAAGAAATTGCCATTGCTGGTTGCTAATTTGGCGCAAACGGCGATGGGTTTAGATGACAGTGAATTAATCTTGCTGGATGATAATGGAAAGCATTGTCTTCCAAGAGCATCTAAAATTGAACAGGCACAGCATTTAATCCAGCATATTGCTGTGTTGTATGCAGAAAAAGCAAATAAAACAAATAAGAAAAATACAAAAATAATTCATGATAAAAATTGATATCAAAATACTCGATTCGCGTTTGTATGATCAGCTGCCCGCATATTCAACCCCTGGTTCTGCCGGCCTGGATTTGCGGGCTTGCATTGAACAACCCATGACGATTAATCCAGGTGAAACTACTCTGATTCCCAGCGGTATAGCACTACACCTCGCTGATCCTGGGTTTGCGGCAATGGTGTTACCACGCTCCGGACTCGGCCATAAGCATGGGATTGTATTAGGGAATTTGGTAGGCTTGATTGATTCTGATTATCAGGGGCAGATTTTTGTTTCTTGCTGGAATCGTGGGCAAGCGCCATTTGATCTGAATCCATTAGAGCGTATTGCACAATTGATCGTTGTTCCCGTGATGCAGGTTGGCTTTAATATAGTCGACACTTTTGATGAAAGTCATCGGGGTGAAGGTGGTTTTGGTAGTACGGGAAAGCATTAATGGTAGCCTGAATCAACGAGTCAGAGACTAGATCTGGCTACCTCTTCAGTGCAGACGGGGGAGCATTCCTTTTAATCCCCGCATCATTTTAGCCATGCCACCTTTGTTCATCATTTTCATCATCTTTCTGGCTTGCTCAAATTGAGATAGTAATCGGTTGACTTCTTGTACAGAGACTCCTGCACCCGCAGCGATCCTGCGTTTTCTGGATGCTTTCAGAATTTCTGGTTTGGCGCGTTCTTGTCGTGTCATGGAGTTAATGATTCCTTCAGTTCGACCGATTACCTTATCATCGACATTAACATTTTGTGCGGCCTGACTGAATTGAGCAGGTAGTTTGTCCATTAAGGCATTCATACCACCCATATTTCGCATCTGCTGAAACTGTGCTTTAAAGTCGTCCAGATCAAAATTTTTTCCGGATTTCATTTTCTTCATCAACTTCTCAGCCTCACGCTGATCAGTGCTGCGCTGTGCTTCTTCAATCAAACCAAGCACATCACCCATGCCAAGAATGCGTGAAGCCATGCGGTCAGGATAGAAAGCCTCCAGGCCGGTTAATTTCTCAGCGACACCAGTAAATTTAATTGGCTTTCCAGTGATGTGCTTGACTGATAAGGCAGCACCACCGCGTGCGTCACCATCTAATTTCGTGAGAATAACACCGGTTAACGGCAGAGCATCTGCGAATGCTTTGGCGGTATTAACAGCATCCTGTCCTTGCATTGCGTCAACGACAAATAAGGTTTCAATCGGCTTTAATAATTTTTCAAGCTCGCTAATTTCCTGCATCATTATTTCATCAATGCCCAGTCGACCCGCAGTATCAACGATCATTACGTCATGGTGATGCTTGCGCGCATAATCTAAAGCAGCAACTCCAATTTCCCCTGGTTTCTGTCCATCCTGTACAGGAAAAAAATCAGTACCAATTTGTTTGGCGAGAAGCTCTAATTGATGAATAGCAGCAGGGCGATAAATATCGCAGGAAACGAGCAAAACCTTTTTCTTTTTCTGTTCTATTAACCACTTTGCCAATTTTCCGCTGCTGGTTGTTTTGCCGGCACCCTGTAATCCTGCCATCAGAATAACGGCAGGAGGAACCGTTGAGAGATTAATATCAGCCTTCTCTCCACCCATAATGGTGATCAGCTCTTGATGTACAACACCCACCAATGCCTGGCCTGGTGAAAGGCTATCCATAACCTCATGACCAACTGCTTTTTCCTTCACACGCGCAATGAAATCTTTGACGACCGGCAAAGCCACATCAGCTTCTAATAATGCGAGGCGAACTTCGCGTAACGCTTGTTGGATATTGCTTTCAGTTAACCGTGCTTCACCGCGTAATGTCTTGATGACACCAGCAAGCCGACCGGTAAGGTTGTCAAACATAATAAAAACTCCGCATAAATGGGTACAGAATAATGCTACAAATCATTCCAGAGCCTATAAAATATTCTGGTTATACTTTGAATTTACTTAAGCGCCATGTAGACTAATCAGCTATTCATGTCTCTTAATTGTTAATTCCAATGACCGGTATTTTAACTTATCTCGCTGCTTTTTTGCTTTATATGCTGGTTGGGTGGTATTTCTGGCGAATTAAATGGGATCAGCCATCGTCCGTGAATGATAGTGGCAATGTGTTTGTTTCGGTTACATGGATACATTATGCCATGCTTGTGCCACTTGTGTTACATGTCATAACACTTTATCAGGCAATGTTTGTAGGGGCAGGTTTAAGTTTTGGTGTAGGGAGTGCAGTTTCGTCAATTGTTTGGCTGACTGCGTTTATTTATTGGTTCTCTGGGTTTTTCAGTCGCTTACAGGGATTGCAAACGTTAGTTCCACCAGTTGCAGTGATTGCTGCAATTGCTGTGTTATTACCACTGGTTTTTCCATCTTCAAAGTTACTTGATAACACCGAGTTATCAGCGTTTAAGGCGCATATGCTTGTTGCGATGATGGCCTATAGCCTGCTGACTATTGCTGCTATACATGCACTATTGATGATGGCAGTAGAGCGTCATTTGCATCATCCTGATGCGCGCTATTCAATGTTGAATAATCTACCACCATTATTGGCCATGGAGAAACTATTATTCCGCATCATTTGGCTTGGTTTCATTTTGCTTACACTCACATTGCTAAGTGGCGTCATATTCTCTAAAGAAGTGTTTGGTCAACCACTCACATTCACACACAAAACTTTATTTGGTTTTATTTCCTGGGGCGTATTTGCTGCGTTATTGATTGGCAGGCAACTATACGGATGGCGGGGTCGTGTTGCTATTCGCTGGTTGTTAACTGGATTTGTAACCTTGCTACTGGCTTATATCGGCAGCAAATTTGTGCTGGAGATTATATTAAGTCGTTAGTCAGATTATCTGTGTTATGAAAAACTATTACTAGATGGGTTTCTTCAATGTGCAATTGATTCTGATATTTCTGCAGTTGATCTTATCTTGGGTTATCTCCAATTCTTGAGTGCCTTATGTTTATATATTATTTTTCAACATGTTAGTAATATTATTATTTTTTTTCAGTTTTTTACTAAAGTTTTAATTCTATTTGCCGATATCAAAAAGCTGAGAGGTAATGTAAGAAAAATATTGGTTAAATGATTGCAGAATTTAAATTAACAAGATAACGAGATTATTAATGCGACCAGAAATAACATTATTATTCAAACTGTTAAAGAATTTTAATTCAGTATTAGGCCAGTTAATCATCATTCCATTGATTCTAGGTTTAATAGGGTGTGCTACACAAGGATCAACAGTTGTCTCAATCACTGAGCCAATACCTGTACCTGTAATACAGACTGAGAATTTGCAGAATGAAATTTTACGATTAGAAAAACTGGTTGCAGAAAAGGATGCGCAAATAAAGAATCAACAGGATCGGCAACAGAACCAAGCTCATGTATTGAGAGAAGTGAATAAGGAGGTCACGCGCGCTCAGGTAAAGCTGCATAGATTGGCCACAAAACCAAGTACAGCCTCAGCAATTGCTGAAACAGAAGTTGCGTTGGAGCATTTGAAACAGGAAAAAATAACTTCATCAGATCAAATATTGCAAATTCAGGCTCAGCGCTTATTAGAAATAGCTTCAGTCTATTATGCAAAAGATGAATATGCTGTCGCAATGAATTATATTTCTCAGGCGAACCAGTTAATCAATCTAATAGTCGACCAGAATCAGAAAAAGGTGGCTAATCTAAGCCATGCCTTAATAGAATTCCATACGCCAATGATTTTGCGGACTAAGACAAAAGTTAATTTACGCAAAGAACCCAATGGACATGCGCAAATATTGAGTACGCTGAAAAAGGATACTACGCTGGCAGCAAATGCCAATCTTGGTTCCTGGTTGAGAGTCAGCACTAATGGAAGCCAGGGGTGGGTTCTTAACACAATGCTTGAGCCAGAAGAGAAAGAAAATTACCATCCGTAGCAGTTGCTGAAATTTTCTTGCAGCGTTAAAGAAAGAATTTCAGGATATCTCTGAAAATTCAAGTTTTGTTATAACACGCTGTTACCCCGAATAATATTTTCTTATATATCATAAATGTATTGCGTCACCATTTTTTTCTAATACTCCATTTTGTTTAGAACCTTAAATTTTAAGAGATGCCTTTTATGTAATATTTTTCTTGGGGCGTATACAGTATGCCTGATCCCGTCCGGCATGCTTGGCCTCATATAATGCGCTGTCTACCCTGGACAACAGAATGGTCGAAGATGTATCTTCCGGCTCGCTCTGTATGATTCCAATACTTAAAGTAACATGGACTATTTTGTTAATGGTTGTGCAATAGATATTGGCTACTTGCGATCGAATACGTTCGGCTGTTTTTAATGCTTCATCAATAACAGTTTCAGTAAGAATGATAATGAACTCATCGCCGCCATACCGAGCTGCAAAATCAACATTACGGATACAGTGTGCAAGTTTTTTTGCAACAGCGCTGAGAATCTCGTCGCCTGCGATATGTCCAAGATTATCATTAAGGGTTTTGAAATAATCGACATCAATCATGAGGATGGCAAATGGACGCTTGTTGCGTTCATAGCGGGCAAGCTGATCGCTGACGATCAAATTGAGCTTATTGCGATTATAAAGCCCTGTCAGGCTATCTGTTATTGATAATGTCTCCAGTAATTGATTCTTTTGCAGCATTGCGTCACTGGCTGCCAAGATTTCTATCTGATTCTGACGTAATTTGTCAGTCATTTGATTAAATGTCTGAGTCAACTGGCCTATTTCATCACTTTGTGCAGTTACCAACTCTACCTCAAAGTCGCCCTTGACAATCTTGTGGGTTGCATCAATCAATCGTTGCAATGGAACAACGATTGAATGCCCCATCCGCAAAGCAATTGCAGTGACTATAAGGATTATGATGCTGACCAGACTGATGAATAGATTACGTTGTTGTTCCCAGGTAACGTAAGTTGATGAATAGTTTCTGTTTGCTACAACTGTGATAGGTAATTTCCCGGATTTATAGGCCAGGCCAATCACTTTCTCTTGCGAGAGCCCATGGAAAATCTGATATTTGCCTTGATTGTCCTGTAGTCGCTTCAGAACTTCCGGATCAAATGGCGCAACATTGGTTGTATTGATAATTTCAATATGGCTTGCAAGCATGACATTGCCATCAATATCTAATAAAAGTACTTCACCCGGCGGTGATTTGATTGTGTCCTTCAAGCTGGATCGAATACTGCGTAGATCAACTGTTACGATCAATGCGCCCAGAATAAAATCATCCATTGACAATATGGGAACTGAGACGGTCAATGTTGCAGCGGTGTAATGGGTATTCCAATGGGGAGGAACCGTTACATTTCCTTGAGTCGTTGCATTCTGTAACCAATCCTGTGGAAGAATAACTGGAGAAGGAGATTCCGCACTGCTGGCGATAGCTACCCCCTCTGTGTCGACAACAGTCAACTCCAATACAGTGTCAAGCTTCTTATGAACGGAAGTGAGATAGTGCGCCAATGCCTGCTGTTGTGTTACAGATTTATTTTTTTTCGATGGATCTGTTTGAGAAAGCCCATCGATAAGTATCTTGGAGGTTGAGAGTTCGCGGGCAACATGGATTTGTTCCTTAATCCACAGATCCAGTTCCCGACTGGCGTAATTGGCCAGGGCGCGTAATTCACGACTGACATTCTCACTGATCATCGCTTCATTTTGTTGAAACGAAAGTATGCCTAATCCAAGAGAAGGGATAAGCGTGGCCAGGATTGAGAAAACAATAATTTTGTTTTTAATGCTTTTCAATATAAATATCCTAGTGAGATGAGGATAGCAGCACAACTATTGAGAAAATTCACATAATTAGAGCATTGTCAGAATACCAGTAACTTTATATGCATGAGCATACATTAAGCTGTCGCGAGCTAAGCGAGGCGAAGCGCTACGGGTTGTTTACCAGGATAATTATTGAGCTGATAGCCTTGCCACAACCGGTTTGCGATAAAGTTTGCTATTGAGTTCGCATGGTGTTGTAAAGTTGGATTGCCAAGTTCTTCTGTTGTTTGTCGAAAGAGATGGAGCCAGCGTTCAAATAATTCAGCTGTTAAGTCGGGCAATACAATATGTTTGGGCATGGGAGCGCCACGGAAACGGCTTGTACCACGCAACTGGGCAGACCAGAAATTGGTCATTTGCACAAAATGTGCATCCCAATCGGTGACATGTTCCTCAAATATAGGCCCCAGTGCCGGGTCTTTCCTGGCTTTTGCATAAAATGTATGGACGAGCTGTGCAACTTCTTCTTCAGAATATAAATTGGGGTCGGGTACTGGAAATGGGGATTGATTCATGGTTTATATATAAAAAATACGAAAAAGGTAAAATTAATATCTGACAGGATATAACCGTATTGCAACACTGCCCGTTCGTTGTATATTACTATCGGTAAAGTTGAATTATTGATTGAATCTAAGTTTATCTTTCACAGTTCTGATTGTCCAATAATGAATAAATCTGTTTGTGTTGAATAGTGATAAATGAGAAATATGAGGTCTGTATGAAGCAGCTAAATGGAAAAGCATTATTGAATGATCCTGTACATACCAAATCAACTGCTTTTACGCGAGAAGAGCGTGATCAGTATGGTTTGCGTGGATTGCTTCCCTATGATGTGGCGGATATCAACAAACAAAAAGAGCGGGTTCTGGGCAGTATGCGCTGTAAAACCAGTGACATTGAAAAATATATTTTTTTGAATTCTCTGCTGGAGCGCAATCAGCGTCTTTTCTATCGAATGATGATTGATCATATTGAAGAGATTCTGCCGCTTGTTTATACGCCAACAGTGGGTGAGGCATGTAAAGAATTCGCACATATTTTTAGAAAACCGCAGGGTTTTTATATTACGCCTGAGGACCGGGGTAAAATTTTGTCGTTACTGGGAAATTGGCCTGAAGAGGATATCCGGGTGATCGTGGTAACCGATGGGGAAAGAATTCTGGGTCTGGGTGATCTCGGGGCGAATGGCATGGGGATCCCGATTGGCAAGATTGCCTTATATGTTGCATGTGCGGGAATCAATCCGACACAGTGCTTGCCCGTCATGCTGGATGTCGGCACAAATAATAAGTCATTGAGGGAAGATCCTCTTTATATGGGTTATCCCTTTCCACGTATTACCGGTGATGCGTATCGGTCATTGGTGGATGAGTTTGTTAAGGCCGTTCAAATCCGTTTTCCTCAGGCATTGATTCAATTTGAGGACTTCTTGTCGCCGCATGCTTTTGAGTTTCTGGATCGCTACGGGAAACAGGTTTGCTGTTTTAATGATGACATTCAGGGCACTGCAGCGGTCACATTAGCCGGTATTTATACATCGTGCCGTATTACCGGGAAAGAATTCCCGGATCTTTCAATAATGTTTCTGGGAACGGGTTCTGCGGCCAGTGGTATTGCTGAATTGATTGTCGATGCGCTGTGTGCAGCGGGTTTAAGTAAGCAGCAGGCACAGGCAAGATTATGGTTTATCGATAGAAAAGGATTGATTACCGCGAGTAATGAAAACATCAAGCTGCGCATCCAACCGTTTGCGCACGACCACGCAGTCCGTAATTTTGAAGAAGCCATTGGCGATATCAGACCGGACGTGTTGATTGGTGCTACAGGTGTGGCGGGGACATTTACTGAAAATATTGTGCGCAAGATGGCAGTGGTTAATGAGCGTCCTGTAATTATCGCCTTGTCGAACCCAACGTCCCATACCGAGTGTACTGCTGAACAAGCGTACCGCTGGAGTGATGGACGTGTTATTTTTGCGAGCGGCAGTCCTTTTGCCGCAGTACAAATCGGAGATAATTTATTCAGACCTGCGCAAGGTAATAATGCTTATATATTTCCAGGGATTGGTCTTGGCGTTTATGCCAGTTCGGCGCGTCTTGTTACACAAAAAATGTTCCTGGCAGCTGCTCAGACGTTGGCAGCCACAGTTACGGAGCAGGAAATTAATCGAGGCGCCATATATCCTTCATTAACCCGGGTGCGTGAAGTATCTCGGGCAATCGCTGTTGCGGTTTGCCAGATCGTAATCAATGAAAAACTGACTGATCTTCAATTGCCGGAAGATCTTGATGCGTATGTTAAGTCGATCATGTACGAGCCGAATTACTAAAAGGAGGGAGAATCAGAAGTCAGTATTCGGCTGAATAGGTTAATGACGCCATCCAGGCCAACATGATCGATCGAATAAGTGGCTTTCTGACGTACAATGGGTTTTGCATGGTAGGCGATACTGATTCCTGCTTCAGCCATCATATTCAAATCATTGGCGCCATCGCCGATGGCAATGACCTGTTCTCGTTTAAGACCCAGCTCAGTACGCACATTTTTCAGTATTTCAGCTTTTCCTTGCGCACCAATGATCTTGCCTGCCACTTTTCCGGTGAGTGTGTGATTTTCAATTTCAAGCGAATTGGCGGCCGAATAATCTAATGCCAGTTTTTCCTTGATGCGGTCAGTGAAGAAAGTAAATCCACCCGAGATAACCATGGTTTTAAGGCCGGCATTTTTGACCTGTTGCAACATTTTTTCGGCGCCAGGATTAAGTCTGACCCGTTCATCATAAACCTTCTGTAATGCGCTTTCATGTAAACCACGGATCAAGGCAGTGCGGCGGGTGAGGCTTTCTTCAAAGCTTAGTTCACCTTGCATGGTTTTAAGCGTGATGTCAGCAACCTGTGGTTTTATATGGTGCATATCCGCAATTTCATCAATGGACTCAATGGCGAGGAGTGTGGAGTCCATATCCATTGCAATCA
>JBBTCY010000013.1:0-6087 GCA_038043005.1 Pseudomonadota bacterium | reverse complement strand
AACACGCCAACATTATTATGGTAAATCGGGGATGTTTTGCCATGCATGAGTTGTTTTGCATGGATGATTTTTCCACCAAAGGCCTGCCCAATACTCTGATGCCCGAGACAAACACCTAGAACAGAGATGCGTGAGCTGAACTGGCTGATTACAGACAGCGATACACCTGCTTCATTGGGTGTACAAGGTCCTGGGGAGATAACAATGCGGGCTGGATTAAGTTGTGAAATTTTTTCAAGCGTAATTTCATCATTTCTAAATACAACGACTTCTTCACCCAGTTCTGAGAAATACTGGACCAGATTATAGGTAAAAGAATCGTAGTTATCGATCATTAGCAACATATCTGTTTATTTTTGATGATGTGATAATTAAAAAATAAGGGTAATAATAAAATCAGTCAGTTTAGATTATTTTACCAGTTCATCAGGGGTATGGGTTTATTCTATGAGCGGGTGGTTTTGTTTTTTAGGTGTTAATCCTGATAAAACAGAAGTATATCTTGATTAATGTTCTCTAATATCACTGTATGCTGGATGTTCTGCACTTGATCGGATAGTCTGGAATTTCTTCAAGTTTCTTATTCATATGAACAATATTTGATATTGTCTGCTCAGTTCAGTAAAATGGCGTTTTAAACCCTTGTCTCACCAGCCATAACGGGAGACTTTACCCATAAGGACTTTATGCGACACTACGAAATCGTTTTTATTGTACACCCTGATCAAAGCGAACAGGTTCCAGCGATGATTGAACGCTATCGCGGTATTGTTACTGCGAAGAATGGAATGATCCATCGGATGGAAGATTGGGGGCGACGCCAATTAGCCTATCTTATCCAGAAAGTTCACAAGGCACACTATGTGCTGATGAATATTGAGTGTGATCAAGAAACACTCAATGATCTGGAGCATGCTTTTAAATTCAATGATGCTATTCTCCGCCATTTAACGATCAGAATGAATGGTCCTGTCACTGAGCCGTCTTCAATGATGCGACAGGAAGAAAGATCTGGCTCTGCATTTCTACCGGCAAGCGAAGCGGTTGAAGAGATCGGATCTGATGATGTCGTTGAGGGATCGGAAGAATCTACCGCTTCAGCATAATTGGGATATTAGTTGGATTGCAATCAGATAGTAATTTGCGGCAATATTGTTCGATTGGATGTTTTACGATATTCGCCAGCCGGTGTGGCTATTATGGAATTTGTAATCAAGCATGTTTCTCGCCGATTGGAAGCAGGAATGCCTCGGCAGGTAATGTGTGAAATTTTAGCAGTTGCGCTGGGGCAGATTGCTTTGACAATATCGGATATTAAGATAGGAAGCATGGTAAAACTGACCGGATATCTTAATAAAAAGAGTTTTGCAAGCCATCAATTGATATTGCATGTTGATCACATTGTATTAATTTAATCAGGAAACAAAAAAATGACTCGGTTTACAAGACGTAAAGACAGTAAAGATAAAGAAAAAGAAAAAAGAGCCAATCGCCCTTTGTTTAAGCGGAAGAAATTCTGCCGCTTTACAGCGGAAGGTATCAAGACGGTGGATTATAAGGATATCGACATTCTGAAAGACTTTATTACTGAGAATGGAAAAATTATTCCTGCCCGCATTACTGGTACGAAAGCATTTTATCAACGCCAATTAGGTACAGCGATTGAGCGTGCTCGCTTTCTTGCGTTGCTGCCTTATACCGATCAGCACTAAGGAGTTTATATGCAAATCATATTGATGGAAAGAGTTTCCAATCTGGGAAAGTTAGGTGACGTCGTTAATGTAAAAAGCGGCTTTGCCAGAAACTATCTGATTCCACAAGGAAAGGCAAAACGCGCGACTGAGCAGGCACTTGCTGAGTTTGAATCAAAGCGGGCTGAACTGGAAAAAATCCATGCAGCCTCACTTGCAGCAGCGCAGGCTGTGGCATCCAAACTGGATGGATTGTTGTTGCAAATCACACAGAAAACCGGTGGTGATGGAAAACTTTTTGGTTCTGTGACCAATGTAAATATTGTAGAGGCGCTTGTAGCTCAAGGTTTTCAAATTGAGAAATCAATGATTCGTATGCCGCACGGACAGTTAAAACAAATTGGCGACTATCCGCTGACGATTGTATTGCATAGTGATGTGTCCGCGCAGATTACTGTTTCTGTATTAGGTGAGTAGTGTTATAACAATCTGTTTGCTAGTATGAATTCTTAAAAAGGACTATTTAAACCAGTCCTTTTTTCTTTTGTTGCGCTGCTGATGATAGAATACCTGGTCTATCATTTGAAGTTGGCTGGATACCCATGGCGCAATCACCAATCAGTATCAACCACAACCAGTTTGCAGATCCCTATAAAACACCCCCCCATTCGATTGAAACTGAACAATCAGTACTGGGTGGTCTCATGCTGGATAATAACGCCTGGGATAAAGTCGCTGACCTCATCACCGACGCAGATTTCTATCGACAGGATCACCGGCTGATTTACCATCACATCTGTAAATTAATTGAACAAAGTAAACCCGCAGATGTCATCACGGTTGCAGAGTCTCTGGAAATATCAGCTGAACTGCAAAATGTGGGAGGACTCGCCTATATTGGTTCAATTGTTCAAAATACACCCTCGGCAGCAAATATAAGACGCTATGCAGAGATCGTTCGCGAACGCTCAATTATGCGTAATCTTGCACAGGTTGGGGTGCAGATAACGGACTCTGCTTATAATCCGGCAGGGCGCTCAGCTGCAAACCTACTGGATGAAGCAGAATCAAAGGTTTTTGAAATCGCCGAGGAGGGGGCAAAAGGCAAGGAAGGATTTGTTGATATCCAGCCACTCCTGAAGCAAGTTGTTGAAAGAATAGAGTTACTGTATAATCAGGATAATCCGAGTAATGTCACAGGCATCGCTTCCGGGTTTCACGATCTTGATCAGAAGACTTCTGGTTTCCAGCCGGGGGATCTGATAATTGTGGCCGGTCGGCCTTCGATGGGAAAAACTGCCTTTTCTTTAAATATCGCTGAACATGTCGC
Organism: Pseudomonadota bacterium; assembly: GCA_038043005.1. Classification (GTDB taxonomy): domain Bacteria; phylum Pseudomonadota; class Gammaproteobacteria; order Burkholderiales; family Nitrosomonadaceae; genus Nitrosomonas. The sequence goes on along the minus strand of JBBTCY010000013.1, from coordinate 3,066 downwards.
TCTGGATCTGAATAAGCCGGTTGCTGTGTTCAGTATGGAAATGGGCGGGGCACAGTTGGCAATGCGGTTATTGGGATCTGTTGGCAGACTGGATCAACATAAAGTAAGAACAGGTCGTCTGGAAGATGAAGATTGGCCAAAGCTGACGCACGCTTTAGGCAAACTCAATGATGCACCTATCTTTATTGATGAAAGTGCGGCACTCAACGCACTGGAACTCAGGGCGCGGGCAAGGCGACTTTATCGTCAACATGGCGAGTTAGGTTTGATCGTCGTGGATTATTTGCAGTTAATGTCTTCAAGCAGTCAAGGTGAAAACAGGGCAACAGAAATCTCTGAGATTTCACGGGCATTAAAGGGATTGGCCAAGGAATTGAGGGTGCCGGTGATCGCATTATCCCAGCTTAACCGGAGTCTTGAGCAACGACCCAATAAGCGACCGGTTATGTCAGATCTGAGGGAATCCGGTGCAATTGAGCAGGATGCTGATGTGATTCTTTTTATTTATCGCGATGAAGTTTATAACCCGGATACTCAGGATAAAGGGATTGCGGAAATCATTATTGGTAAGCAGCGAAATGGTCCGATCGGGAAGATCGATCTAACTTTCCTGGGCGAATATACCCGATTTGAGAGCTATGCAAAATCAGAATATTACTAAAACAGAATAATCCTGCTATCTATGAAAGTGAATGATCCGGCAGTATAGCCGATCATTCACTGTTAACTTCAAACTCTACTTTGTGTCGTTACTGACAGCCCTATTTTTTTCGCTGCCCGGACGGATTATTTTGTGATCCTGTGTCAATTTAGATCGCTTTTCTGATTTAATATCATTGAATTGAACAACGATTGCATTTTTCTGCGTATCCTGTCCTACATTAAATATGGAAATCGCACCAACCAGGCCATGAGCTTGTTCTTCTAGTGATGCAGCAGCAGCGGCAGCAGCCTCCTCGACCAATGCAGCGTTCTGTTGCGTGACTTCATCCATCTGGGAAACTGCCTGGTTAATCTGATCAATCCCCGTACTTTGTTCGTGTGATGCTGCAGTAATTCCTGTCATGATTTCAGTGACCCGTTTAATCGAGCCGACGATTTCATCCATTGTTTTGCCAGCATTATTTACTAATGCAGCACCTCGGCCGACAGTTTGTACTGAATTATCAATTAATGATTTAATTTCCTTTGCAGCAGCGGCACTGCGCTGAGCAAGGTTGCGCACTTCTGTTGCGACCACTGCAAAGCCCCTGCCTTGTTCACCAGCACGTGCAGCTTCTACGGCTGCATTGAGTGCCAGGATATTGGTTTGAAAGGCAATACCGTCAATGACACTGATAATCTCTGCTATTTTGCTTGAGCTCTCGCTGATTGATGACATTGTTTGAACGACCTCATTCATCATGTCACCACCTTTGGTGGTAATTTCACTGGCTGCGATGGCTAGTTGATTTGCCTGAATGGAATTATCCGTATTCTGGCGAACGGTGGAAGTTAATTCTTCCATACTGGCGGCAGTTTCTTCAAGAGAAGAGGCCTGTTCTTCTGTTCGCTGTGATAAATCCAGATTACCTGAGGCGATTTCATGGGTTGCTTGGCTGACTGACAGGGCATTATTTTTAACATCCAGCACTGTGGCCCTTAAATTAATGCCTGTCTGATTCAGAGTTTTTATTAATTGACCAAATTCATCCGTGCGGCTGTCGACACCCTTGGTTTGTAGGTCACCCGCTGCTAAAGTATTTGCGATAGCTATTGCTTTTCGTAAAGGAAGTATTATATTTTGGGTCATACAATAGCCTAGGAATAGCATGATTGCCATACTGCTGACTGTAGCGCCAGTAATAAAATTGGCTATCCAAGAAGATGACTGGAGTTGTGAGAGTTCCCACCAGGCTGTACTTCCAATCGCCAGTAAAAATAAAATAGGGATACCCGTAAAAAGAATAATCCGTTTGCTGACCGTCATATGAAAAAATGCGAGGATTCTTCCGATTGGATCTGTGCGAACAACTTGTCCTTTCTCAATTTTTAAATTACCTGCCTTACCTTCCAGTACCTTGCGATAGATTGGTGCAACTTTCTCAACCAATTCACGTGATGGTTTTGTGCGGACTGATAGATAGCCTGCAATTTTTCCATTTTCAATTAAGGGCGTAGCGTTGCCGGTCACCCAATAAAAATCACTATTTTTCCTGCGGTTCTTGACCAACCCGGTCCACGGTAAGCCTGCTTTCAGTGTATTCCATAAATCCTCGAATGCTTCAGGCGGCATATCCGGGTGCCGAACAATGTTGTGTGCTTTTCCAATCAACTCTTCTTCTGTATATCCGCTTACTTCGATAAAGGTCTGATCGACATAAGTAATTCTACCTTTTGTGTCGGTTGTTGATAGTATTAACATATCATCATTGATCGGGTATTCAACATTTGAAACAGGAAGATTTACTCGCATAACTGTTATCCTTTTTATAGTTGATTGAGGATTGTTATAGCGGTATGTAAATTAATATGCTTTGTCCGTGACTTCCTAATTTACGGTAAGTTATTCAGCGCTGGTAGTGTAAGAACTATCTGGTTTGATGTCTGTATAAGAATATTGAATCCGGTAAATGAGGGCAACAGGAGATACTGATGATTGTTCGAGTGGTATGGTGATATGCGTTCTGTGTGGATTCTGATTAATGGTTAGTGTGAAAATGTAAAATGCCGTTACTGTATATATCTTAATTTTCCTTTGGTTTTGTGGTGAGGATTCAGTCCTTTCTGTATATTCAGAAAAAATAGTTCTTTCGAACAGGGTCTTCCAAAATAATACCCTTGTGCCAAATCACATTGATGTGACAATAGGAACTGCATCTGTTCCTGAGTTTCGACACCTTCTGCAATTAATTGGAGATCAAGTCCTTTAGCCATTGCAATAATGGCTTTAACAATGGTTTTATTGTTTGGATCTGTTTCGATATTTCTAGTAAATGATCGATCAATTTCTAAGCTATCAATATGAAAACGTTATAAAGAACTCGGCCGCAAGCGACCGAGTTTTAGAAGAGCGGTAGTTGCCCA
>JBBTCY010000012.1:3285-13783 GCA_038043005.1 Pseudomonadota bacterium | reverse complement strand
GGTGACTTACCAGACCAGCGAATTTCCGGGATATGCCAAGATACGCCGGGTTAAGGCAACTCAGGAACCTTGGACGATTGAAAATAATCTGCTTACGCCAACCTTGAAACTGCGGCGATCGAAAGTACTTGAACGCTATAAAATAGAAATCGATCAGCTTTATGAAGGACATTAATACTGGTTGACAGAGTAGTCAGTCAGGAAAGACTGGTAAGAAACTTCTGGTAGTGTGTCGCGGTCGATTAACTCGGTGTTCCAGGTTATAAAAACGGCCATCAGCATGAGAACTGATGGCCGTTTTATTTTCAGCAGCAGAATTTCTTCAAGACAATTAGTGGCCTATCGGGTTTTTCTGTGCATCAGTCAGGCCTGCTTTCCAGGTGTCTGGAAGGTTCTGTACCCAGCCATTGTAAACATTGGGCACTGCCAGCACTCCGTTACCGCCAAAGCCTGGCAAGCTGCTGATGGTGTCATCTTTGGCTGTGCCCTCAGTGGCAACCAGGGAAACGTAGCCGACAATTGCTGCATCGGATAAATCGCCATTATTATCTGGATCAGGATCCACGATAGTCAACCGATTGGAGAATTTGCTTGTTACATAGGCATAATAACCGCCATTTTGTTTAGCGCCAAAATTGACACCATGGCAACCTGGGTCGCAGTCAAGTTTTGTAACAATAGCGGCATCTGCATCACTGACACCCGGCTTAACAATAAGAATCTGTCCGCCCGTCGCAGCAATGACGACAGCCTTGCCATCCGGTGAAACAGGCGTCTGGATAGGCAGTATACCGTACGGACCTTCCCCATTATCTGCAATGGTACCATCAATAGGATTATAGTTAGCGATAAGACTTATGGTTTGAAGCAGTGCACCCGTTGTTCCGTCAAGTACACTCAAGGAATGGTGTAACAGGTTGGTTGCAAAAACTTTGCTGGAGTCTGGCATCATTCCAATCGCAATCGGATGCGCACCTGGTGCTCCCAAGCCGGTTGTTGTTCTTGCATGCGTATTGCTACCATCGGCTGCATAAATCCCAATATCACCAGTGATGATGTTAGGTGTGATGATCTTGGTGCCATCTGCGCTTATCCAATGACCATGCGGGCCGGCAGAAGTATGTCCCTGTGCCTGCGTTGGCATGATCTTGCTGACTTCCATGCTGCCAGCCGGAATGATAGCAATGCCATCTTCCCCATTGTTGGCGACAGTGATGTCATCCGTGCCAGGTAATGTCATGACATGTGAAGGCGCATAGCCGACCTGAATGTTTTTGATTAACGCACCGGTTTCACGATTAATCATCGTCAGCTTGTTATCAAACCATTGTGTCTGGTAAAGAACGGACTGATCCCTACTCACCCACATATTATGCGGATTATTCATATTGATTCCGGGTAATGCAATCTTGCGCTTGACCGTCCAGTTTGTTGCATCAACGATGGTAATGGTACCAGGTTTGGTTTTTCCGGCTGTTTTCTCGAATTGGGTATTAACCAATACTTCGCCAACACCAAATTTTGATGGAGGAACGGGTGCCGGCAACGTTGCATCTACTACGTTCAGTATCGTCAGTGGTGCTGCAAGTCCACCTGCCTGGATATTGCCGAATGGTGCACCGGATATTCTAACTGGGATGGTAGGGAATCTTACATTCCACAGTCCCGAAGAATAATCCTGCCAATTACTTGGTGAAGTAGCGACAAAGAATGTTCTCAACAAGCGAACAGCAAGATCGCTGCTGGTCGGCAGGTTCTTGATGCCAGTTACGAGATCAATCCTGTATTCATTTGCTGGGTTACCTAAGTCAAGTCCTTCAGTCTCGGGATCGTCGACAATGATTGCACCGAACATATAGGGGTGTATCTTGCAGGTAAATACATACAGGCCGGGTGTATCCAGTTTAACAATCGCGCCGCCGCGGTAAGCATTGGTTTGATCGAAAGGCATGTGCTGCGCACCGGAAGGCCATAACAGCGTACTGATTGTATGGACTGCATTGGTCTCGGACATGACAAAGTTGACGCTGCTACCCGGAGACATCACTTCCAGAGATTTGCTCTTGATATCCAATCCCAGACCGACGATAGCATCGCCTCGTGTGCTTCTGAACCAGCTGGCGGGTTCATCGGTTACTTCAAAGGTTACCAGACCTGGCTCATCTTTTGGCCCCAGTAAAATTCTGCCATAGGGTGATGCGCCTACTACACTGGCGCCGTCACCGCCGACAGGATCAACCCGGAAACTGCCATGCATGCCAGCTTCCATGTGTGAAAACAGGTGGCAATGATATTGCCATGAACCGGTACCGACACCGCTGCCTGCCTTGATGGTAAAGGAATGGCTATCCGAGCCGTCTGCCAGTAATTTTGTATCAATGACTGTGGTTGTACCATGTTTCAGCCAGCGATGAGCGTGCAGATGGAAAGTATGTCCCGGCCATACTGACAAGATATGAAAACGGACGAGGTCATTTTCCACTGCGCCAAGATTTGGATTGGCCCATAGTGGCTTTTGTATGCCATCCGCAGCAATCTCGGTTCCCCAGAAGGTCGAACCAACCATGAATAACACGTATTGTTTGACAAGGTCAGCCTGCATGACAGGGGTGATGGCACCATCATCATTGACATAACTGTCGACAGGGCCAGTTGCTTTGTCGATAATAAGTGCACCAAATAGACCAATAAGTGCTTTGTCACCACCGTGATAAACATAGGTACCGGCTACGTTAGTATTAACAGTGTAGCTTTTTGTTGATCCAGGCTGCACCTTGGCAGAGCTTGGGAGCGGAAGTCCTGGTATTGTGAATCCAACTTGAGCACTGGTATTGTTAGTCAATGTTACGTTAAGCGTATCGCCTTCTTTTACAAAAATGGCTGGCCCAGGAATTACAGCTTCATTACCTGTTGTTGCATAGGCCAATTGACCATTTGGTAATGTTTCGGCCGTCAATGAGATAGTATGGACTGCCGCCAATGCAAACGATGAAACCAGTAGCGTGGTTACAAAAAAAAGCAATGCTGCTAATACCGTACTTGGGTTTTTAGAACCATAAATATTTATATTCTTCTTCATTACATTATCCTTATTACCTATATGCATATTCACTTGATTAATGGACATTGAATGTTCCTTTCATGCCCATTAACTGGTTTGAGAAATCCTTGTCAACATAATGAGAATCATGTTTTGCTTTAACAGTAAATACATGTTTCTCAAGTGGACCGATTGCAGCTTTATTGATAAGGATATTGGTTCCCGGATCAAACCATTGGTAACCATTCAGCATAAATGTGTGAATATCAGTGCCCATCGCAATAAGATGGAATCTGACATCACTGTTTTTCTTGGCTTCCAGTGATGGATTGACGCCATGTTTTGATTGCTGTTTGCTGGTACCGTCGATTTCCATTCCCCAGAACGCGTCATCGCCTAAATAAAGTACATATTCTTTATCGAAACCGGGGGAGCCGGCTGGATTAACGATGACTGCGCCAAAAAGCCCCTTATTCTCAGAGCCATTATGGCTTTCGAAATTATGGTCATGGTATGGCCAGGTACCGGCAGTTCCTGGTGCAATCGTCCATTTGTACACATAGGTGGCATGGTATTCCTCCGGTCCGTGACCGGCACCTTCATCATGTATTTTGTTGATTACCTTGAGAGTACCGTCACTGACCAGCTCATAATGAACGCCGTGTACATGCACACTGACTTGCTTGCTGATACCGTTAACGGAATGGTCATTGGTAATCTCATTGAAAAGGGTTAGTTCAACCGTGTCTCCCTCTGTCAGTACGATGGTGGGGCCTGGAATCGTGGCTTCCGTGCTGTAGCGGTCAGTAACAGGCGTGCCATCAATGGTGTGGCTTTTCATTTGATAGGCCATTAACTTGCTGCCGAATCCGTCATCTTGAATTTCTTTTGTTGTCATTTCAATAATGTGCGTGGCAGCATTGCTTTTTCCAGTTAACAGAAGCGACATGACACATATCAGGGCAAGCGCAACCGCCAGCTGATTTAACCAGGATCCATAAGAAGGATACGTGGCATTGGAAGCCCTCGAATATTTTCCGTAAGGGCTATGACTGAGTGGATACTGCATTGTGAATTGCCTCCTTATTTATTAATAAATGATATGTTTATTACAATGAGTCAACTGCGATGACAGGCGTTACTTCTTTATAGTTTTTTTATACGCTGGATAACTGCTGATTTTTCAGTATTTTTCCATTGATTGATTGCAAGCAATTTCTATACCAGAAATTCAGGAATATTCAGTGAGTACTGGTGGAACAATATGTTAATGAGTTTAATAAATATTTTGTAATAAATTATTGTAGGCATATTCCTACATGATGAGATTATGCACATGAGTCTGTGTAAAATATTTCGACATAAAATAGGATTTTTACTGACTATAGATAACCCTGTTGATGCGTGATGAGTTACTTTTTTGTGCGTAAATGCTCGTCAAAATAAGACTGGCTAAGGATTATTCAAGGGGATGAATAGATTTCAGAATCAATTGTAAAATTTATAGGAAATTATCACGCAACCAGACCTCAAGCTGCCGAGTTGCTGTGACATCATCACGGTTGTAACCAAGGATCTCAGTTTTCAGGCAATGCTTTTCTGTCGGGGTGGATGCGGCAAGGAAACGATGAAACTGTACGACAGACCATTGTGAGCCGGATTCTTCATTTTCCCATTGAAAATTGACCAGATCCGGGTGCTTGCAGATATCTTTCAAACCGTATCCCTGCAAAGGCAATACCAGGCAATCAAGAACTGGTTTCTGCAGATCAAAAAGAGGGCTGTCATCGCTTAATAGCCATAAAACCGTCGCATGGCTTTCCATCGCATAGCGCTCAGCGTATTTCTTGATGGTAGCTTTTTCATGATTTGAATAATGCGCCAATACCAATCGGGGGTATTGGGCGCGGTATGTGTCTATTTTTTGCAGAAATGTCAGCCAGCCGGTGTAATCCTGATCTTCAGTGTCGGTCCAGACATAATCAAAAGCTGTTTGTGTGTAGGGCGGCGCGAGTAATCCCCACAAATAGACATGTCGTGCACGGCTTGGCGTGAGTGGATTGTCTTCGATGTCAAAATGAATCCATGTGCCTTCCAGTAACGTCATTTTGCTGGTCTGGAATATTTTGCCTGTTTGTGATGATTGGGCTTGCAGGATTGCACGCTGTTTTCTTTTGTTACCCTTGAGGTGCGGTACGTCGGGAATTGATTCAACCGTACATGCAGCAAGCTGGGAGATTGTTGAAATGCCGGCAGTTGCCAGGTGGGTGGCAGCGATGCCGTGAATGCCATATAACAGCGATATATCTTCTTTTCTGTCAAAATCAGACCGGCAATGCGTGTAATAAGGGCAAACCCGACATCGGCTATGGCTATAGTGGACAGGCGGCTGTTCCGGCATGGCGAGAATGGCTTTCATGCTGGTGATAAATTCATCGACGAGGGGATTGACTTCGTCGCCAAGCAATGCTGTTCTGCCGTCGCCTAGAAAAACGATCGCCGGCAATTTGGTCGCCAGCAATTGACGGTACAATCCCAGTTGTATCTGCAAGCCTTTTTTGTTCTCGCTCTGAGACAGCTTGGCATCGGCTGGCTGGTACTGGCCGCTGTCATGACGGATCAGGAAATCGGGATACCCCACAATTTCTTTCTGTTCATCGGATAAACGCCCCTGATAGATAACAGGGATGCCTTGCTGCATCAGTATGCGGGTATGCTCAAATGAATCAGCCTTCTGTACGGAGTGATATTGTTCCTGGAGTTTGGCGAGGACGGCTGTTTCATGTTCAAGGCCTTTATCAATGAGCAATTGATTGAATTCGTCGATCTCAAATTCAGCGGTATGATGTTTGTCCAACCATACGCGGCGAATACATGAAATCCATGCGGCTGCGTCACTGGGTTTGATGGGAGGTTTTACGGGTTTGCTGGCAGCCATGGATACGCCCTATCTGGGAAATGTAGTGTGGCATATTCCCGATAGGATCCGCAAGTTGAATGGCGATTGTTATCGTTTTTTCAAAACACAATGTAACAAGAAGAAGGCATGTCACTAACCATAGATATCTTCTTTAAACTGCTGTTGTATCTGTTCGATTTCGTGGGTATTTTCAATCAATGCAGCAACGCAATCTGCATCCAGTTTTTCGCCAGCCAGTTTCTTTAATAGCTTGAATGCTTCTTCGTTACTCCAGGCTTCCTTGTAGGAACGACGGGAAGTGAGTGCGTCAAATACGTCAGCAACCGCTACGATGCGTGCTTCAAGAGGAATCTGTGCACATGCTTTACCCGTTGGATAGCCGCTGCCATTGCTTGCTTCGTGATGGAATTCGGCGATATTTTTTAAAATTTCTACGTCAGCGATGCTGTTCAATCCAAAATTTGCAATGATGTCCTCGATGATTTCCCTTCCTTTGCGCGCATGAGTATTCATGATAGATCTTTCTTCATCGGTGAGTGGACCTGGCTTTAACAGAATGCTATCGGGAATGGCGATCTTGCCAATATCATGTAACGGAGAGAACATGAAAATGCGTTCGATATATTCGTCATTAAGATTGTAATTATCAGCCAATGATCGAGCGATAATGCGACTGTAGCGAGACATGCGATCAAGATGGCTGCCGGTTTCCGGGTCGCGTAAATGGGTTATGTTGGTGGTGGTTTTTAATGCAGCCCCCATGATTTTATAGGTACTTATATCATTGATGATCATCAATGATATAAGGTGTCCGTAAACATCTACATCGCTCAACACTTTCTCTGTGAAAACATCAGGTTCGTAAGAATTAAAGAACAGAAAGCCAATAAACTCACCGCTGTGGAATATGGGCATTGTGTAACTGGAAGCGTACCCTTGCCGTCCGATGCGCTGGGTGTGTTCATGATTACCTTTGTCAAAAGTGACTAATTTATTGACTACACGAGGACGACCCTTTTCCAGTATTTCCTTCAACGAAGGCGCATTGTCCAGTAATGCCTGATAGTGGTTGAGTGGCTTATCTTCGCCACTGCTGTCCAAATATGTTTTCAGTATCCGGGTACCTGGATCGTACAGCGTGACGGCAATCCGTGCGATGAAGTTGAATTTCCGGGTGATTGCATGATGGGCGCTAATAATTTTTTCTTTCAGGGAGCACGGCTTGTTCAAATCTTCCAGCAAATCGCGATGATCAAACATAATAAACTGACAGGGAATATCATAAAAAATGATATAACGACATAATAGTGCTAAGAGTTTATCCTTTTAAAGGAAAATCCGGATGATTGGTAAGAGAAAGCGGTCAGAGGCGCAGAAATCAATATTCGTCCCAGTGGAGTAAATGATCATGTGCTGGTATACTGGCTGTTCTACGCCAGTGGAAGTGAATTCTAGGGTTGAAATGGTGTTGACGGAACATATCTCATTGTTTATAACCCCAATATACAGAATCCAGTCACTGCGAGGCCGATGTTAACGGTAAAAGATTATTGAATGCTGTTGATTCTAAATGATCATACTTAACAACATTCAGTGAGTGCAGCTTATGGCGGGCCTCCCCGCATTGCAAGATGGTGAATCTGGTCAGGTCCGGAAGGAAGCAGCCACAGCCGTTTTTTTGCGAGTGCCGGGGGTTTGGCTCGCCACCCAATTTTGTTATCTGAATTTTCTAAATTTTGATAGTATTTCTCGTACTGAAGTGATTTAATCTACTTCTTCCTACTTACCCAAAATAAACCAGATCGTGTCTCAATTACAAGCCCTGGCACGTAAGTGGCGCCCCAAAAACTTTTCTGAGCTGACCGGACAGGAGCATATAGTCAGGGCATTGACCAATGCGCTTGAGCAGAATAGATTGCATCATGCCTATTTGTTTACCGGGACGCGCGGTGTCGGTAAAACAACGATTGCGCGTATTCTGGCCAAGGCGTTCAATTGTGAAACTGGGGTGACTGCGGCACCATGCGGTGCTTGTCCGGCATGTTTGCAGATCGATGCAGGCAATTTTATTGATTTGATCGAATTGGATGCCGCATCCAATACGCAGGTTGATAATATGCGCGTTCTGCTGGAGAACGCGCTGTATGCACCGACCAGTGCACGCTACAAGATTTATATCATCGATGAAGTTCACATGCTTTCCAAGTCGGCATTTAATGCGATGCTTAAGACATTGGAAGAACCGCCCGCGCATGTCAAGTTTGTGCTGGCAACAACCGATCCGCAGAAGATTCCCATTACCGTGTTATCGCGGTGTTTGCAGTTTAATCTTAAACAGATACCCCTGGCACAGATTGTTGATCACCTTAAGAAGATATCCATGCAGGAGGGGATTAAGTGTGATGCTGCATCACTGCAACTGATTGCACAGGCAGCACAGGGCAGTATGCGGGATGCACTCAGTCTGCTGGATCAGGCGATCGGTTTTGGTCAGGGTGAAGTGAAGGAATCTGATGTGCGGGATATGCTGGGAGTCATCGATCATCGCTACCTGTATGATCTGATGGATGCCCTGGCACAGAAAGATGGATCAAGAATCCTGTCTCTGGCGGATGAAATGGAAACGCAATGCTTCGCATTTGATACGGCATTACAGGATCTGGCGGCTTTATTACATCGTGTGGCAATTGCTCAGACGATACCGCAGGCAATCAGTGAGGAAACTCTGGAATATACGCGTATTCTCGCGTTGGCAAAAACGTTCTCACCGGACGATATCCAGTTGTTTTACCAGATTTGTTTGCATGGACGCAGTGATTTAAGTCTGGCGCCTGATGAATATGCCGGTTTTACCATGACGTTGATGCGCATGCTGGTTTTTATGCCGGATGAGTTATTGCAAGAAACGCCTGTACAGAAAAACCAGCAGAAGAAACCGCTGAAGGAAAGTGGCCCGAAGCAGTTGATTGAGCAGTCAGGGCAATCTGTTGACACGAATAGTAATGCAGATCGACTCGACCATGCATGGTCAGCGCTAGTCAAGCAATTGAAATTGACGGGAATGGCTGGAATGTTGGCACAACACAGCGAAGCCAGATTGTTGTCTGAAGAAAAAGTTGAATTATACGTGCCGGAGGTGCATAAACATCTTCTGGAAAAGAAATATCAGGAAAAAATTCAGGGTGCATTAGATGTTTATTATGGCAAGCGAGTGTCACTCAGCATTATGATCGGAGATATTGCAGGGATGACGCCGGTTGTGATGCGGCAACGTGAAGAAGAGGTCAGGCAGGCCAATAGCATTGCAGCCATGGAGAAAGATCCGGTTGTGCAGGAACTGGTTGAGAATTTCAATGCGAAATTGATTATCTCTTCGATTAAACCAATTAAAAAATAGTGGAGAAAGATATGATGAGAGGCAATATTGGTAACATGATGAAGCAAGCGCAGCTTGTGCAGGAGAATATGAAGCAAATGCAGGAGAAGTTGGCTTCGCTGGAAGTGGAAGGTCAGGCAGGCGCTGGTTTGGTAAAGGTCATAATGACATGCCGGCATGCGGTCAGAAGCATCAGTATCGATGATAGTCTTGTAGGTGATGACAAAGAGATGCTGGAAGATCTGATTGTAGCGGCAATGAATGATGTTGTACGCCGTGTTGAATCGACGACACAGGAAAAAATGACTGAATTAACAGGTGGGCTTGGTTTGCCGCCGGGTTTCAAGTTGCCATTTTAACATTGTGTTGTTTGTATATGGTAAATTCGCCAGGATTGTGGTTTCAGGTTAAAAATCAATGCGTGTAAAAAGAGACATCAAGCCAGGCAGGAAAAAAGAATCACCCAAAGAGGAATTGCCAGTAGAAGAGCCGGTCGAGAAGACATTACCTGCAACCACGCATAAATTGCAGAAACTACTGGCCCAAAAGGGACTGGGTTCCCGGCGCGAGATGGAGACGTTGATTGCTTCCGGTGAAGTCAGTATCAATGGCCAGATGGCGCAGATTGGTGATCGGGTCGGGCCTGATGATCTGGTTCGTATTGGTAAGCGGATTATCCGGTTTGATCTGGAAGAACGATTGCCGAAAGTGATCCTTTACCATAAGCCGGAAGGTGAAATTGTCAGCCGACACGATCCGGAAGGGCGTCCTTCTGTGTTTGATAAATTGCCACATCTTAAATCTTCCAAATGGATTGCCATCGGCAGACTGGATTTTAATACCAGTGGATTGCTGATTTTTACCACGGATGGGACGCTCGCCAATCGACTGATGCACCCCCGGTTTGAAGTCGAACGGGAATATGCAGTGAGGATTCTGGGTGAACTGACATCAGAGCAGATGACGCAACTGACCACGGGCGTCGAACTGGAAGATGGTCCGGCGGCCTTCAGCTATCTGGCTGATCAGGGCGGGGAAGGATCGAACCACTGGTATCGTGTAATTTTGAAAGAAGGCAAGAATCGGGAGGTACGGCGAATGTTTGCAGCGATTGGCTTAACTGTCAGTCGGTTGATGCGTGTGCGCTTTGGCCCCATTAATT
>JBBTCY010000012.1:0-3275 GCA_038043005.1 Pseudomonadota bacterium | reverse complement strand
CCCCGCATAAAACGGGGGCAATGGCTCGAACTGGATGTAAAAGAAACCAAACGATTGCTGAGTTTGATTGCATGAACAGGATAATCATCTTGTTATAATCAGAAGAGTATTCTGTCTGTTTAATAAGGTGAGGAATTATTCTGGCTCGAAGTCAGGATGCCTGCTTTTACAGAGATTTGATATGCACTGCCGCCGCTGCCTTTCCAGTGGTTGAGATTGAAAGAGCCTGCTGATGCATGGATTCGATACACATTGATTTTCTCATAAGTTAAAGGGACACCGCTTTCGCAAACTTCTGGTGCGCCAGGGGCTTGTAGGAAATAAGCATTGCTGTAACCGATCACTTCAATGACTCCATTCGCATCAATGAGTAAGGCAGTTTCTTCATCGACTAAAATACCCCGTGGTTGATCTGACCAACCACTGTCATAGATGCGACATAAGAATGCAATGTCGCGTCCCATGCGATCACGTGTGACAGTATGTGAATCGCCGATTATGCCATCAAGAAATGGCAGCATGACAAGATCACGATCGAGTGTAATATATTTACTGAACGGATTGGCAAGTGCCTGACTGGTGGTTACCCCTTTATTTTCTAATGCTGAATATATAAACTGTGTCAGTACATCCAATCCTGCACTGGTTCCTCCGATTGGAACACCCTGAAGGATGCGCTGATTGAGTGTTTCTTGTAACTGCGTGCCTTTCCAGTAGTTAACGTAGTCTGATTGATCGCCGCCGGCAATCCAGATAGCTTCTGCTTCGTTAACAATAGTGATCACCGAATCATGGTTTGCCGCCTCGATTGTCGGAATAATAAGTGTTGCCACAGAATTGCCATTAGGACATAGTTGCTGAATGTAAGAATTATAGGCATCGGTTCCTGCCGCACGTATCACCAGAAAATCGCCATTGCCGCTAAGTGTACACATCCATTGAAAAGCAGCATCGACATCCGTGCCTCCTCCCATAAGCACTGTGCCGGATTGTGTTGCAGTGCTCGTATCACTGGGGTTGCCTATACGATAGTAATCATAGGGATGTTTATTGGCAGCAATTCCAGGCAGGGAAAATGCCAGGAGTAACAAAGCGATTATGTATTGTTTCATTAAATATTCCTCATGAGATCGTCAGTTAGGATGGTTGCATATAATGACTGAACCATTGCTCGGTTTCTTTTTTCAGATTGTTGTGAAGGTGATGAAGCTTGGTCGCTGGATTTATATAGGCAGCTGCTCACGTTTTAATAGAAAGACAAACTCATCTCCCGCACTGGTATCCAGCCAGGTAAAGGGTGTTTTGGGGAAAGCCTGCTCCAAGCTGTCTCGATTATGACCAATTTCGACGATCAATAAACCATCATCGGTTAAATAGTGTGCAGCATGCCGGAGTATTGCCCGGATCGCATCGAGTCCATCTTCACCGCTTGCCAATGCCTGATTGGGTTCATGGCGATATTCTTCAGGTAGCCTGGTCATGGATTCTGCGTTCACATACGGTGGATTGCTGATAATCAGATCGTATCGCCGGCCTGACAATGCGGAAAATAAATCAGACTGGGTGCAGTGAGTTCTTTCTTCCAATTCATACGCAAGAATATTTTTATGGGCGACTTCCAGTGCATCGCTTGAGATATCCACAGCATCAATCTGTGCCTGTTCAAAACTGTGCGCAAGAAGTATTGCCAGGCAGCCGGATCCTGTACAGAGATCCAGTGCTGAGTGGATTTTATCGGGATCAGATATCCAGGGTGACAATTGATTCTGCAATAATTCCGCAATAAAAGAACGCGGTACGATTACCCGTTCATCTATATAAAAGCTGTAATCACCGAGCCAGGCCTCATGGGTCAGATAAGCGGCAGGTATTTTTTCAGTGACGCGGCGTTCAATGATATCCAGAACCTGTTTGCGTTCGCTGTCAGTCAAGCGGGCATCCATAAACGGCTCAAGCTGATCCAGTGGCAAATGGAGTGTTTTAAGAATAAGATAAGCCGCCTCATCATAGGCGGTGGGTGAGCCATGACCAAAATAGAGATTGGATTTATTGAACTGACTGACGCTGAAACGTAAGAGATCTCGAATGGTATGGAGTTGAGCGCAGGCCTGTGTAAACATATTTTTGAATGATAAAAAGACTGTGAATTGTGAATATTGCTTTATTTTGTACGCTACGATTTTTTTGGCAATGTAGCATAAAAAGTGAGGATTGATAGTCCTTCTCGGAAATCGAACATTAATTATCAGAGAATCATTGTGAGTCATACTGAGGAACAGATCAAAGCCGGTGATGATGCTTACTTCATGCGCCTTGCTTTTGATCAGGCGCAACAAGCGCTTGCAATAGGCGAAGTCCCGGTGGGGGCAGTCGTTGTGCGGAACGGAGAAGTTGTCGGGCGTGGCCACAACTGCCCCATTACTACAACAGATCCCAGTGCGCATGCGGAAGTGATGGCCATGCGTAATGCCGGTGTTGCGTTGGGTAATTATCGTTTACTGGATTGTACGTTATATGTCACATTGGAGCCGTGTGTCATGTGCATTGGTGCAATCTTTCATGCGCGTATTCAACGTGTCGTATTTGCCGCACCGGATCCAAAAACCGGTGCATGTGGAAGTGTGATTGATTTGCCATCCGAGACCCGGCTCAACCATCATATGCAGGTAACTGCGGGAGTATTGGCCAAGGAATCCGGGGATCTGTTAAGAGATTTTTTTGCGCAACGACGTAAAATGGTTTCGCGGAGCGATTATGAAAATTAATATTTGTATTGAAACCCAGCATCTCGATTTATTCAATGATCAGGGGGAGATGATCAAGCGTTATCTGATTTCTTCGGCGAAGAATGGGGTCGGGCAGGAATACGGCAGTTTCTGTACGCCGCTGGGTAAGCATATCATCCGTGCCAAGATCGGTGCCGGGCAGCTTGTCAATACAGTATTTGTCAAACGTCGGCCGACCGGAGAAATTTTTACCCCGGCAATGCAAATTCAATACCCGAAACGAGACTGGATTCTGACTCGTATTCTATGGCTTTCAGGGTGTGAGCGTGGTTTTAACCGATTGGGAACAGTTGATACCATGCGACGTTATATTTATATCCATGGCAGTCCGGATAGCGCAGAGATGGGCAAGCCCGGTTCTATTGGCTGTATCCGTATGCATAATCACGATCTGGTGGAATTGTTTGATTGGGTCGATGCGGGAACTCCCGTTGAGATCATGGCAACGCTGGTTGCGTGATATCTGAAATTTGTTATTAGATTTATCCG
>JBBTCY010000011.1:0-4136 GCA_038043005.1 Pseudomonadota bacterium | reverse complement strand
GTGCTTCACAGTTACCGCATTGTCGGACGAATGAGAAGCCGTAATTCGCTGAGTGAGCGGGTATTCAGCACGTTATGCTTTTCCAGCCAGCCGCGCCGTGCCTGTCCAATGCCAAAGCGCAGATTGGCAAAATCATCAGTGCTGTGCGCATCCGAATTAATGCTGATCAGCACGCCTTCCTCCTTGGCCATCTGGCAATGGGTATCAAGTAAATCCAGCCGGTCCGGATGTGCGTTCAGTTCAAGAAAACAGCCACGGTTTCTGGCCTCACGAATAATGCGCAGCATATCCACATCATAAGGGGCGCGTTTCTGGATCAGACGTCCTGTGGGATGTGCCAGCAAGGTGAAATGGGGATGCTGCATGGCACGCAAAATACGCTCAGTTTGTCTGGCGCGCGACAGGTTAAACTGGCTGTGCACAGCGCCCACAACCAGATCGAGTTGTGCCAGGATACCGGCAGGTAGATCAAGGCTGCCATCTTCCAGAATATCCACTTCAATGCTTTTGAGTAAGGTGATTCCCTTCAGTTCATCATTCAATCGATCGATCTCATCACACTGCTGTGCCAGCTGGGATGGATCAAGGCCGTGTGCAACGGTCAGCCGTCGCGAATGCTCGGTAATTGCAAGATATTCAAAGCCGTTGGACAGACCGGCCAGCGCCATCTCACGCAATGTATTGTGACCATCGGTCGCGTTGGTGTGAACATGCAGATCGCCTCGCAGATCACGTTGCGTTACAAGCTGCGGCAATCGTCTGGCCTGGGCGATGGCAATTTCTCCGCGGTTTTCGCGCAACTCTGGTGGAATGTAAGGCAGGTCGAGTGCTGCGTAAACAGAGGTTTCACTTTCACCGGCAATACGCATTTCGCCTCGGAATACGCCGTATTCATTGATTTTCAGACCTCTCGTCTGTGCAATTCGTCGAATGGCGATATTATGGGATTTTGAGCCTGTGAAATAATGCAATGCTGCACCATAGCTATCCTTTGCAATGACGCGTAAATCAACTTGTATTCCGCATTGCAGAATTACGCTGGCGCGTTTGATACCGGCCGATAGTATTTCAGCGACTTCATCATAGGCAGTAAAATGTTTTATCACAGTCTTTGAATTGGCCGCAGTAACGAGAATATCCAGATCGCCAACCGTTTCACGCATGCGCCGGTAACTGCCGGCCAGCATTACTTTTTCGACGCCTGGGGTTGCTGCCAGATATTTCTCTAATGCCTCGGCATATTGTGCTGCCACAGCCAGTTTGAAACGTTGCGTTTGATTGGCATGTGCTTTGATTGCCTGCAGTATATTATTCTCGGTTTTTTCGCCAAAGCCGGGCAAAGCGCGAATGCGCCCATCCCGCGCTGCACGATGAAGCTGCTCAATGGTTTGCACATCCAGATCGTGATACAACGCTTTGACCCGTTTGGGGCCAAGGCCGGGTATTTTCAGAAGTTCGGTGATGGCTGGCGGCAATTCGCGATGTAATCGATCCAGCAGACTGCAATGACCGCTATTAACAATTTCTTTGATTTTGGCGGCAAGATCGTCGCCAATACCAGATAATTGCGTTAAATCTTTGCCTTCTTTCAACAGTAATGAAACTTCCCGGGAGAGTTCGCCGATAATGCGGGCGGCATTGCGATAGGCACGAATCCGGAATGGATTTGCACCCTGAATTTCAAGCAAATCGGCAATTTCCTCAAAGATTACAGCAATGTCAGCATTGTGCTTCGGCATGCGAGCTCCCTGGTGGATTTCTTCAGCATTGCTGAGATGGAATTGATCTAAAGCAACAGTTATCCAGATTAATACATCTGAGTCAATAAAACTACTACAATGAAATGTACGCTACTTAATCGATAATTGCAGGGTTGTATTCCTGCAGGTAAGGCGATATTTGAGAAAATGATTTTTGCGGAGGCACTATGTATCAACATATATTAGTTCCTGTTGATGGGAGTTCAACGTCAGATCGCGCTTTGCACGAAGCGATCAAATTTGCACAGCAGCAAAGTGCCCGGTTGATGCTGGTGCACGTTCTGGAAGACATCTGGTATTTTGATAATGAAAACTATATTAATTATGCCGAGCTTGTTGATTCAATGAGAACGGGCGGCGAGAAAATGCTGAAGGAAGCTCAGGAGAAAGTTCAGCAGGCCGGATTGACGGTTGAAACCAGATTGCTTGAGGCCAAGGGTGAGCGTATTGCCAATGTCATCATCAATGAAGCCAAAGCATGTCTAGCCGATTTAATCATAATCGGCACGCATGGACGTTCCGGCTTCAGCCGCATGCTATTGGGCAGCATTGCCGAAGGCGTGGTGCGCACTGCGCACATACCTGTGCTGCTGATTCGTGGCGGCTGAGTTTAACGGGTTGCTAAGCTATTTGGCGATTGTAATGCTTGGCACACCGGTGCGCGGAATGTCAGTGACCGTCATTTGAAATAAAAGGAACAATAACTGAAAGGCATCCCGGTTCCATCGGGCGAGCGGCCCTGAAGTGTTCACCGCATAATATCGATCTTTCCAGCGGATTGAGAAGTCGGTATTTGAGGGGGGTGAATCTGATACCACAAATTCCATTGTACGATCAGGGTTCTCGTTACCAAAGATAGGCGGTGTCCGTGGGTCTTTTTTAACGTGATATCCCGGCTCTTCACCGAGCGCTTTTCCAAGGAAACCAAGAATTGAATGAAAGCTCCTGAGTCGGAAAGTTCCGCGTAATGGCCATTGTCCGCCATATCCATCGGGTCGGATATCGAAGGCGATATCACTGATATTCCATTCTCCTGATAGACTGGCCATCTGTGCCTGCTCTTCGTCCGACAGTGTGCCGGGGTCATAATTTGTAATGAGGATTGGCCCGGGTACCTGTTTGCTGAGCGTATAAGTGTTGTCACGCGGATTGAAGCGCACGGTGAATTCTTTCTGGAGAGCCTGAAAGCCTTCCGGTGTAAATGAACCGGCAGGGATAGTCCAAGTATGCACGAGAGGCAGCGGTTCAGCATAGAGCTGGTTGTGATCCTGAATGGCTGAAAGGTGTAACACCACGCGTCGAAACATTTCATAACCGGGTTGATTCGATGGGCGATTGTGATAGATATCCTGCTGCTTGCCGTATTGCAAACGTACTTCCTGGGCCATCATTCGTAACAGGAGATCGACATCGAACCGTTGACGCAGCAGCAGGGTCAGCTTGCTTTGCGGAAATGGGGTGAGGAGCCGTCTGGTAAAGTCTTCACCTTCGATTGGGACGATACTGATTGTGGGATTTTCGGTGACGCTTCCACCGAATATAGGCAGCATGGTCGCGCCGGCCAGTCCTCCCAGAGCTGGCATGGCGCCGGCATTGGCTTGGAAATTGAAGGTGGCGGCGATATTTGAGACGCCAGTGAAGTGAACGGGTTGACGATGATGGGCGCGGACGATATTGATCAACAATTGCTGGGATACTGCATCGGTAACGGATTCATCATAAGCAATGACCGCACGATTGAGTGCCATGGGCGACAGGCAGCCGGAGAAGGTGAATATAACCAGGAGGCATAATGGCAGGTGTAGTGAACAGAATGGCAAAGTAGTGTTCATGTGCCTTTTCTCAAATGACGACACTGTTGAGTGGTTGTGTCCATTAAGTCAATGATTGCTGCAACCTAACATAAAACCCTGATAGCAGCAATAAAAGTTATCCGGATTAATGGAGAATGGCGATCTGTTTTTGTATAGCGGTGAAATTAATACCGCCAGTTGATTTTTTCAGCGTGATGAGATTCTCATTACTTTGTCGACTTGTTCGATGTGGAATTTGCGCAGAACATTCATACCGAGCAAGGCATCTCCAGGCATGTTGGGCATGATATTGACATCGACATTGGTAAGGCGGAACTTGCCGAAGGTGATTTCCGGTACAGTGGTTGTGCAGGCAGTAACGCTTCCATTCGCGGTTGATACCAGGAGGGGAGCGCATTTCTGTATGCCAGCTCGTGATGCAATTTCTGATGAGATGGACACAGTGGTTGCGCCCGTATCGATCATAAACACAACGGGCGCTCCGTTGATGGTTCCGGAACTGAAATAATGGGGGGTGTAAATAATTTTGTGTAAATGGTCATTTAGCAGGAAACTGCTTATA
>JBBTCY010000010.1:4511-14765 GCA_038043005.1 Pseudomonadota bacterium | reverse complement strand
TATTTCAAGGCATGGCCTGAAAATCAGGAATAGCAGCAAAGAATGCTCGCTATCATATATCAGTTCCAAAGATCAAACTGTCTGATCCAGTGATATTTTTTAGAATTGTGTGCTAAATGCATAAATACTTCCTTCCACAGTTTGCACGGCAAAACCACCTGGTATTTCCTCTGGTGCGGTTAGAATGGCTGTGCCATCTGTGGCAGAACGGGCGATAACCACACCGTCATAATTTCTTAACAAGTTGACATATCCCTGATCATCACCCACGATAATATAATGCCCTTTTACTAACGGTGCTGATAATTTCTTACTGGCAAGCCGACTTTGTTTCCACATACCGGCACCGGTTCTTTTATCATACGCAGCGACAGTACCTTTATCCTCAGTGACATAAACATAATCATTATCCATCGCCAATCCTGCGCTGCTGGATGATTCCCGTGCCCAGATCTGCGCACCATCATTAACCTGAAAACACGCCACACGACCCTGATAGGCTGCTGCGCAAACAAGTTGCGCATCGACAACCGGCGCACTGGTGATATCAGTCATTCTTTCCAGTTCAGTAACTCCGCGTGGCTGCGACACAGCAACTTCCCAACCGATATTACCGTTAAATAAGCTCATTGCCGTTAATTTTCCCCCGGCAAACCCCGCAAACACGGCACCATGTGCGACACTTACGCCTGCCGTGCTGCGCACGGTCAACGTGGGAGTTGCACCCTGATAAATCCATTTACGATTTCCGTCCAGCGAATCTAAACCGAAAATACGGCCATCGACGGTGCGGACAACGACCATGCTGTTTCGTGCCTGGGGCGGGCTGAGAATTTCGCTGGTTACCTGTGCTTTCCATAACATGTGGCCTGATTCATTATAAGCAAGTACCTCACCTTTAAAGGTACCAATTAACACCATGCCATCACCAACACCGATACCACCTGAAAATTTATATTTGGTTTTAACTTCCCAATCCTTCTTTCCAGTATCCGGATCGTATCGGACTAACTTACCCGCTTCATCAGCAGCGTATAGTGCATCATTCTGATATGCAACATAAAAAGCGGCAATCTGAGTTTCCCCCAGTTTATCTTTCCATTTTAAAGGAACGCGATCTACTGCTTTGAGGGTATCTAATTCTTCCTTGTCAAATACAATTTTTTCTTCAGCAACAAATAAATCGGATAGTTGAGCACCAAGCGATTCGACAAGGGGTGAATTAAGCGGGTTAGACAGACCGGCACACCCGGCCAGCATGAACACAGCAGATACTGTTAATAAAATAAATCGCCAAAACACAGAAAGTCTCAATTTAGTTTATTAACAGGAGTTATTGAACCTCACCAAGTGCATCTAGTTTCATCTGTACGATATTAAAATAATTATTATTTTTATTAAGTTTCTCAATGGCTTCCTGATATGCCAGCTGGGCTTCTGTAATTTTCCCACTGGCGGCGTAGATATCTCCCTTGCGGTCAGAATACAAGCCGGCATAAACTTCGCCATGCTTTGAATTCAACTGACGCAATGCGTCTTCATACTTTTCTTCATCCAGCAAAATACCGGCCAATCGCAATCGGACCAAATCCAGAATTTCTGGCTCTTTTGCGTTATCCAGAATCCATTGCAGATTTTGCTTGGCTATTTTCCTGTCCCCTGCCTGAATACCGGCATGTGCGGCAATCAGGGCAGCACGGGGTGCATAGCCACTGGCTGGAAACCCTTCTTTGAGTAAATGTGCCGCATCATTGATTTTTGTCAGATCATTGGTTGCTTGAACTTGTTGTAGCAATGCGAACAAATCAGCTGTCTGTTGTATCTGTTTCTGCTGATAATATTGCCAGGCCTGCATCCCACCAACACTAACCAGCAAGGCAGTTAGGACAATCGTTACCATGGTGCCGAACTTATCCCACCAGGTTTTTACGTTATCTATCCTTTCATGTTCTTCATGATCATAAGTTGCCATTATCAGTTCCTAGATAAAATTTATTAAATATTCCATACAGCCTTGACAGGATTATTTCCTGATCAGATCAATAACCGCATTTAATTGAATGCTCGCCTGATCGCTAGCTTCACGCAGTGGCTTGAGTATTACTTCTTGCGCCTGAACTTCATTATCACCAATAATCACTGCATAGCGGGCGCCACTCGCATCTGCTTTTTTCATCTGTGACTTAAAGCTACCGCCACCACAATGCAGAATGACCTGGATGCCACTATCGCGCAAAGATTCTGCTGCTCTCCAGGCGAAATCAAATGCCGGTTCACCCTGATGAACGATATACACATCCGGAACAGGAGGTTGTATTGTCTTGCCACATTCCTGCATTAATGCCAGCAATCTTTCGATGCCCATGGCAAAACCACACGCTGGTGCAGCTTTACCGCCGATCTGCTCAATGAGCCCATCATAACGTCCACCGGCACATACAGTTCCCTGAGCGCCCAATTTATCGGTTATCCATTCAAATACAGTGCGGTTATAGTAATCAAGTCCTCTGACCAGATTCAGATTTATTTCAAAATTGATACCTTGCTCCCGCAGAATATGCTGCATTGCTTCAAAATGAATCCGTGATTCTTCATCGAGATCTTCGATCAATTTTGGGGCATTTTCTATAATTCTTTGCATATCTGGATTCTTACTGTCAAGTATGCGTAACGGGTTGGTATGCAATCGTCTGAGTGCATCTTCATCCAAATAATTCTGGTGGTGTTCAAAATATTTGATCAAGCGCGACCGATGCAGTGCCCTGCATTCCGCATTACCTAATGTACTGATCTCAAGCCGTAAACCGGAAATACCTAACATATCCCACAGGCGGGCACACATTACAATCAATTCTGCGTCAATATCCGGGCCAGAGAAACCCAATGCCTCAACGCCGACCTGATGAAACTGGCGGTACCGTCCTTTCTGCGGCCGCTCGTGCCGAAACATGGGGCCAGAATAATATAATCTTTGTGGGCTGTTATATAAGAGATTGTGTTCCATGACGGCACGAACACATGAAGCTGTACCTTCAGGGCGAAGCGTCAAGCTGTCGTTATTGAGATGGTCTACAAACGTGTACATCTCTTTCTCGACAATATCCGTTACTTCTCCAATCGAACGAACAAATAAATCAGTTTGCTCGACAATAGGCGTACGGATATTCCGGTAACCATACGTTGCAAGCCATTGCTTAACAGTCTGCTCGAAATACTCCCATTGATATGATTCTTCTGGCAGGATATCGTTCATCCCGCGGATGGCCTTGACAACGTTAGCCATCAGTTGATTTTTCTTGGATATTTTTCACGGACATAGTTATCAACAATTTGCCGGAATTCGCCTGCAATATTATCGCCTTTTAATGTCACAGTTTTTTGTCCATCCACGTAAACAGGCGCTACCGGATTTTCTCCTGATCCCGGCAGGCTGATACCGATGTTTGCGTGCTTGCTTTCACCTGGACCATTGACGACACAACCCATTACAGCTAGCGACATATTTTCCACACCATCATATTGTTCGCGCCAAACGATCATTTCATCCCGTACATAACCCTGAATGCTTTCAGCCAATTCCTGAAAATATGTACTGGTTGTGCGACCGCAACCTGGACAGGCTGCAACCAGCGGAACAAATGCCCGCAATCCCATTGTCTGCAGGATTTCTTGCGCAACAATCACTTCTTTGGTCCTATCCCCGCGTGGTTCAGGTGTCAAAGAGATACGGATAGTATCGCCGATTCCTTCCTGTAAAAGTATAGATAATGCAGCTGTTGAAGCAACGATTCCTTTAGAACCCATGCCGGCTTCGGTTAACCCTAGATGAAGCGCATAATCACAGCGTGCAGCCAGTTCTCGGTATACCATGATCAGATCTTGTACACCGCTTACCTTGCAGGATAAAACAATCCTGTTGCGATTAAGGCCGATCTCTTCAGCTTTTGCAGCACTTTCCAAAGCGGATGAGATCAATGCTTCGCGCATTACGTACTTCGCATCCTGCGGATTACTGGAGCGTGCATTTTCATCCATAATGCGTGCCAGCATTTCCGGATCCAGACTACCCCAATTTACTCCGATCCGTACCGGTTTGTCATATTTGCATGCCAGTTCTATCAGCGTTGCAAATTGCTCATCGCGCTTCTTCCCTTGCCCTACATTGCCAGGGTTAATCCGGAACTTAGATAACGCTTTTGCACACTCTGGATAAGTCGTCAGCAATTTATGGCCATTAAAATGAAAATCACCAACAAGTGGTACATGACATCCCATGTCATTCAGTCTTGCACGAATACCCGGCACTGCACTGGCAGCTTCCAGTGAGTTGACAGTAATGCGAACTATCTCGGATCCAGCACGTGCCAGCTGAGCAACCTGTTCAGTCGTGGTAATTTCATTGACCGTATCGGTATTTGTCATGGATTGAACCACAACGGGTGCGCCACCACCAATCATTACCGAATCTACTTTAACTCCAACACTGGTACGTCGGTGTGTTAATAAACTATTTTGAGACATATTGTATTTATAGTGAATCTAGTGATTACAAGTGAAATTGCTCATTGCGCCAGTATTTTTATTCCAGAGTAAAGCGAGCTGTTCCGTCTTGTTTTTTTGTATAGGATCTAATATCGACTTCTTTTTCATTATAGGTAAGACTGACCCCACCTATATTACCTATAACAATGGATAATGGACGTTTGCCAGTTACCACCTGCTCACTGCCAGCTGATTTAACCTGTTCAATTAGCGTCGCTCCAGAACTATCCGAAACCTTTATCCATGTTTCAGCCTTAAATTTAAAATGCAAATTTCCTGTATTATCAGCAATCTGGGTTATTTTTGATGTATCTACTTTAGGTAGATTGATAGCTTCTATTTGAGTTGATACTGTGCCACTTTTCGGCTCAGACTGGATACCCGCTACCGGTGGCAACGGTAATTCAATGGTTGTTTTATCCTTATCCTTCTTGATTTCGGATATGACGCTCTCTGAATTATCTTCAGGTTTCAGCTGCTGCAGATTATTCCCATAAATAAAATAAACACCAGCTGCCAGTGAAATCAAAATTACAATAATAATAAATTGACTATTCTTTGATTTTTCCCGATTTTCAGAAAAAGAAATTTGCCTGTTCTTGATTGGTGTCCGCTCATAGGTTGACGTAGTTGGCGTTGATCCCGGTAATAATTGCAAAATAGGAATCGGATCTAACTGCACAAGATTCGCATAGTTTCGTACAAAACCACGCAAAAATGTTCGTCCTGGCAATTTCTCATAATCCTCTTTCTCAATGGCTTCTATCTGTTGAACGGAAAGTCTTAACTGTCTTGATACATCTTCAATGCTCATTTTACGCGCCAGTCTTGCATTTCGTAACATATGACCGACACTCTGCACTACACCCAGTGAATTCATTTCGTTTAGACCTTGTTTTTCCAGTTCTTTATTAGCAACTATATTATTATCAAATCTTGAGTTCATTAATTCTCTATTTGTCTCATTGTTATCAAAAGATATATTTGAGTTTATTTCTGAACGATTGTCATGGTGTATTCTATAATCTTGATTGAGTTCTTTGGGTTTATACTCCTCAATTTCCTGATTAGTTAGTACTGCTTCAGAATAATTCCTGTCGCCAGGGTCAGTCCCCAGATTTTCTGATATGTTAACCAATGAAGGATTTGAATTTGTATCCGATATAAATCCAGTATTAAGAACCTCAGATTCAAAGACATCATCCTTTTCTATCGTCTGATCATTATCATCACTTGTATTATCTATATTATTCATTATTTGAATGCACTCCTTCTCACGGCCGTTGCTTCTTTGGAATCTGGAAAATGCTTCTGCAATTGATGTATATAGCTATCTTCAGCTAACCGGTCCCCTAATGCGCGTTCAATCTGTATTGCCAGCCACAGACCTTCAGGTGTCAATGGTGCACGCTGCATATGGCGAGAGAGTTTTGATTTGGCTTCCTGTAAATTTCCTTTCCTAAAATCAATCTCTATTAATCCAATTAAAGCAGATGGATAATTTGTTTGAACCGTTAATGCCTGTTGAAAAAAAGTTGTCGCAGCGGAATAATTTTCTCGCTTTAATTCACAAATTCCCGCATTGGTATACGATTTCTCCGGTGTTGAATAAAGAGAATCTTTTGTTGCCGTCATGAAGTGCTGAATGGCCTGATTTATGCGATCTGGAAAGCGTTGGCATAAAAACCATCCGTAATTATTATGGATTTCTGAATCTTTTGGAGAAATTTTCAGTGCCTGCTCAAAACTGCTTTGTGCTTTAACATCGTCATTTAATGTCATATTAATCAGCCCTAACATATTATATGCAGGTGCATAATTCGAACTGGCTCTCAACGCTTCAGTCACTTCCTCAATCGCCACTTCCAGTTGCCCCCGATGAAAATACTCGGCAGCCAATTCTGTGTGTATTTTAGCGCTTTGGTGAGCGCGATCACTATTTTGTGGAACTGACAGTCCCCCTTCAATAGGCTGCTGTACACATCCTTCTGTAAATAGAATCTGCAACAATATTAAGTATACAAATTGTTTCTTTTTCACTTAGTCGCTCCCATCATTGCTGGAGTTACTCGACGTGTCTTGTCTTTTACTTGCCCGGCCAACTGACCACAAGCAGCTGCTATTTCATCACCTCTGGTTTTACGTACTGTTGTGATAAATCCTGCTTGCATTAATATATCCTGAAAAATACGCACAGTCTCAGGAGGAGAGCGTTTAAAATCAGAACCTGAGAATGAATTAAAAGGTATCAGATTAAATTTGCAAGGCGTATCCTGAACTACTTTTATAAGCTCCCTGGCATGTGCCATGCTGTCATTGACGCCATTCAGCATGACATATTCAAAGGTAATGAAATCTCTGGGTGCTGATTGTAAATATCGCTGACATGCCGCCATTAATTCGCTGATTGGATATTTTTTGTTGATAGGTACCAATTGATCACGTAACGTATCATTAGGTGCGTGCAACGAAACAGCCAGAGCAACTGGACATCGCTCACGTAACCGGTCGATTGCTGGAACCAGTCCCGATGTACTGACTGTCACTTTTCGACGCGACAACCCATAAGCATTATCATCCAGCATCAAATTCAGAGCAGTGACTACATTTTCAAAATTAGCTAACGGCTCTCCCATACCCATCATCACAACATTAGTGATCGCCCTATTCATTTGAGTACCGCATTCAATTGCATCAGCTTTTAGCATGCTATTCGCAATCCACAGTTGGCCAATGATTTCAGCGACCGTTAAATTACGATTAAATCCTTGCATGCCTGTCGAACAGAAAGTACAGGCCAGCGCACATCCAACCTGACTGGATACACACAATGTGCCTCGGTTGGTTTCAGGTATGAAAACAGTTTCAATGCCATTTCCCTCTCCTACCGATAATAGCCACTTGCGCGTTCCATCGATTGACGTATGATCTTTGATAATTTCTGGTGACTCAATGACGGCAATGGTTGAAAGTTTTTCTCGCAGCCCTTTTGTCAAGTCACTCATATCAACAAAATCAACGATACCAAACTGGTGAATCCATCGTAGCAATTGCTTTGCACGAAAAGGTTTCTCGCCAATTTCCGTACAAAAATTGATTAATGCCTTGCTATCAAAATCAAGTAGATTGGTAGTCACCATATCACTGCATATTTATATTTATCGAGAATAAATATTTAATGATGGAAAGAAACAAGCAATTTCAATGGCGGCTGTTTCAGGAGCATCTGATCCATGTACAGCATTGGCGTCGATATTATCAGCAAAATCAGCGCGAATTGTTCCTTTCTCAGCTTTTCGTGGATCGGTTGCGCCCATCAGATCACGATTTTTTCTGATCGCTTCCTCACCTTCCAGTACCTGGATCATGACGGGGCCTGATGTCATGAAGCTTACCAGGTCCTTGAAAAACGGGCGCTCACGATGTACAGCATAAAAATTTTCTGCTTCAGATTGAGATAAATGGGTCATGCGTGCCGCAATAATTTTTAATCCATTTGATTCAAATCGTGCATAAATCTGACCAATTACATTTTTTACAACAGCATCTGGTTTAATAATAGACAACGTTCTTTCAACAGCCATCAAGTACTCCAATAAATTAATTGATTAAATGCGTATTTTACCAAAAAAACATGCATCTAAATAGGAATTATGTACAGTAACATGCGCGATATTTTTTATGCTAAAAATTAGCTATTCTTGGTATTTCTTTAAACAGATTGTTGTAAAAAAGTATGTTGAATTTTATATTCAACGATTCCCTTCATTACGTTCTGCTGTGCATCGATAATCGCTATTCCGATGGATTCGGATAGTCAACGATGTGATGGATGGGGTCGAAAATACTGTGTATTTTCATAAAATTCAGCCTTCATATTTTCTTGATACCAGCCAGGGCAGCCTAGAATCGGGATGGGTGTTAAATCTGTGCTGAGCAATTTCTTATTTAAGAGAAATGATTCCAACAGCTGTTCGGCTGACTTTAATTGATTCAGAAGTTGTTGATTAAAATAACTATCGTCTACAACAAGAATAATGCCTTTTCCAGTCATCCCCAAATAAGGATTTAATGCTTTCTCATATAATCCATGACCAAATACAAAAAACCGCATGGCAGAAAGAACTTCTTCGCGGTGATACCAGAATAACTGCTTCCACTCACGCGTTATTAATAGCTGAATCAGTTTCTTCTGACTGCTTACTACAATGACACCTGATTCATCAAATAATGTTGCAGCATCACGGATTGCACTGCGCTGTTTAATGTTATTTTCTGTTTCCTGTAAAACAGTTTCATAGTGTATTTGATTCAAAATTGCTTTTATACGAGGAAATGTCATCCATATCAGTGCATTAAACAGGTCATGCCAGTTCCTTAATCGGGTTTGTACTTCACCGGTCAGATAAATTCTGGGTTCATACTGGTGTAAAAACCCAGATAGCGAATCTTTTGCCTGAGTAAATTGAATCAGTTTTCCGGATCGTGTCATGATAGGTTCAGCGATTGCTTGCTGAGTATTCTTATAATCACTATGGGTGGGCCAATCAGGCAGATCTTTCATAAAACTTGCGCAATGATGGATTGGTGCAAAAATTGGCGAAAGTTTCTGGAAATCTGCTATCCAATTTAATTGATCGGGTTTATTATAAGTTTTAGATTTGCCCATCAAATCATTCAGCTAAATAAAAGCATACGCTAACAAAAGAATCATTGATTAATCTGATTTATAATCATGCGATTATTTTATTATTTGCCCAATGCGGTTATCAGTTTCGCATGAATGCCGCCAAATTCACCATTACTCATGATTAAAATGTGATTACCTGGTTTTGCAGTCGATGTGATTGCGCCGATTAATTGCGACAAGTCAGTATAACAATGTGCCTTATTATCTAATGCGCTCAATGCATGACGCGCCCATTCGGAATCATTAAGATAACAGAAGATATGATCAGCTGTTTGCAGGCTATCAGCAAGATCATTTTTCCACACACCCATTCGCATCGTATTTGAACGAGGTTCCAGCACCGCAATAATTTTTTCTTGCCCGACAGTACACCGCAACCCATCCAGTGTCGTTCGAATTGCAGTCGGGTGATGGGCAAAGTCATCATAGACTGTAATATCATTAACAACTCCGCATATTTCCATCCGTCGTTTGACATTCTTGAATTGCATTAATGCCTCAATGC
The DNA here is from genome assembly GCA_038043005.1 of Pseudomonadota bacterium. GTDB lineage: Bacteria > Pseudomonadota > Gammaproteobacteria > Burkholderiales > Nitrosomonadaceae > Nitrosomonas. Next base: position 5,028 of record JBBTCY010000010.1, on the reverse strand, counting down.
CGGTTTTGACAGGGACTCCTGTATGTCGGGCAGCACTGAGTGCAGCCAATGCATTCATGCGATTATGTTCACCCATTAAATCCCATTGCAGGCTACCTTGAAATTGCTCTGAAAAATAAATATCAATTTTATTATCTGCACTAGTTTGAGCTTGCCAGCCATTATTCCCACCAAATTCTTCGATAGGAGACCAGCAGCCTTTTACTAAAACGTGCTTCAGATTTTCATCCCTCCCATTAACAACAATTAAGCCATTGTTTGGAATAATCCTTACAAAGTGATGAAATTGCCGCTCAATTGAAACGAGATCAGGAAAAATATCCGCATGATCATATTCAAGATTATTTAAAATAGCTGTTCTGGGATGATAATGAACAAACTTGGAGCGTTTATCAAAGAAAGCCGTATCATATTCATCGGCCTCGATGACAAAGAAAGGTGATGTTTCGGCTAATCGAGTTGATGCAAACTTATTTCCGGTAGAATTTTCCGGAATATTCCCAATTCTTGCTGAAAT
>JBBTCY010000010.1:0-4411 GCA_038043005.1 Pseudomonadota bacterium | reverse complement strand
GAATAACCGGATATTAGTTCAATTCCTTGAGATTCAAGCTGCGTACTCATGGGTGGATAAACATCCTGATCGCAACCTGTTACTTTGTGACCCGATTCACCTGCAATGACTGCAATTCCACCCATAAAGGTCCCACAAATTCCAAGTATATGAATATGCATTATTCGCCTTTTGAAGGTTTTTCCAAGTATTGTGACATTCTGAGTTTAACAACAAATATCTCTCGCATTCTTTTAAAATTATAGCTTATCGATGGCCTTGAATAAGTGCCCAGTTGTTATTTCCAACTGAAAATAACATATGTTTGTCTTACAAATAACCACTTATGGGAAATCTGCAATCTTCAGTTTCGACCTATCGTGGTCGATTTGCGCCATCACCCACCGGGCCGCTGCATTTTGGATCTTTAGTGGCAGCAGTCGGCAGTTATCTCGATGCCAGATTTCATCATGGAAAATGGCTGGTCCGAATTGAGGATCTGGACAGCTACCGACAAATGCCTGGTGCTGACAGTAAAATTTTAAAAACGCTCGAAAAGCTGGGAATGGAATGGGACGAAGAAATAATTTATCAAAGTCAGCGGCATGAAATTTATCAGGCTGCTTTAGATCTGTTCGATAGACAGGGATTGATATATCACTGCACCTGTTCCAGAAAGGAAATTGCTGATTCCAGTATTATTGGAATCAGCGGCCCTATTTATCCGGGCACTTGTCGCAATCAAATTTCAGCTAAAAAACAAGGTGCGTTACGCATCCGAACTCATAATCACCCCATTAAATTTCATGATATTCTCAAAGGCGGCATGAGTCAGCGGCTAAGCAGTGATATTGGGGATTTTGTATTACGACGCGCTGATGGTATTTTTTCTTATCAACTGGCGGTCGTTGTTGATGATGCAGCACAACATATCACGCATATCGTACGAGGCGCTGATTTATTGGATTCCACACCACGACAGGTTTATTTACAACACGTATTGAATTATGCTACTCCACGATTCATGCACTTACCTGTTGTGACCAATGCAATGGGTGAAAAACTAAGTAAACAGACTTATGCGTCACCGATTGATTCATCCAATGCAGTGTCACAATTAGTCGCAGCTTTACAATTTCTAGGCCAGGAACCACCCAGCGAATTACTAAGAAGCAATATTTCTTTATTCTGGCAATGGGCTATCACGCATTGGCGAATCGAAAAAATACCAAATAAATTATTCATACAAGAACATTCAGCTATCAGATCCAATCTATAATAACGACATTGATTAAATCTACGACGTACTCCTAGTCATGCAATGAACTCGGGAGATTCACAAAAAAATTGAGTATTTCTCAAGTGTGTAAGCGTGTATTGGAGAGATTGTGGGATTTCTGCCTTTTTATATAGCAACAAGAAATAAACGATTGCGTATTGTAATTATTGGGGGCGGTTATGCAGGACTGGCTGCATTGACTATATTAGTGCGACATGCACCGAATATCGATATTACAATTATTGACCCTGAAGATCATCATCTTAAAATCACGCACCTACATGAGACATTCCGATATCCTTTATCAGATTTTGTAATTCCATTTACTGACTTGGTAAATCGTTTTGGTTTTCGTCATATACGCGCTTCGATAACTGTCGATGAAGAAAATTTACAAAATTGGCAAAAAGATAAATGCCTGGTTATCAATGAAGAGATATTGAATTTTGATTGCTTGTTGGTTGCAACTGGTTGTAAAAATAAGAAAATCACCCATGGAGAGAATGTTTTAGTACTACAGGATTTTATGAAAACATCCGGATCAGATTTATTATCTAGTCTGCTCCAAAAAAATAACAAATCGGAACAGATAATTTCTGTGGTAGGCGGTGGCGCAACAGGAATTCAATTCTTATTCGAAATTAAGCAATTTCTTCAACGACAACGAATAAAGGGAAAGCTGCGTTTAATCCACTCACACGATCATGTACTAGAGAAATTTCCTGCAAGCTTTAATTCTTACGTGCGCTCATGTATGAATGAATCAAATATTGATTTTTATCCGGATACCTATTATTGCGAACAACAGATTGGTAAGATTTTATTGGAAGAGAAACACACAAAAAGACAATTTGAATTACTTTCTGATCACTCAATATTATTTTTAGGAAAAAAAGAAGATAAGCTATTTAATACCAATGCTTTTGGGCAAGTTATTGTTAACCAAGAATCATTAAAAAATATTTTTGTGGCTGGTGATTGCTCCTATTACCAATCCTTAGGCTCTAATTCATTAACTGCGCAATCGGCTGTGCGTAAAGGCCAACTTGCAGCGCGAAATATATTGCGGCACTCCGGCATTATCGGATTACTGGAGCCATATTTACATCACGAAATCGGTTATGTGGTTAATCTAGGACCAACTGATGCAGTGGGTTGGCTTGTAACGGAAGGAAATTTAGTGACCGGTTTGCCCGCTTTGGTTATTAAAGAAGTGGTCGAGGCTCAATATGATTTCCTACTCGCTGGAATCGATACTTATTTCGGCAAGATTACCATTTAACGGATTATCCGAATTTTACTGAGTGATTCTTTAACAAAGAGACCCCGACATTCATAAATTAATTCACTAATTAAAGTTTGAAATAATTTTTTTAGAACCCAAGTCTTTAAGGTAGATTTTGAGGTAGATAAAGTAGTATGCCAGAGTGAAAATAACAAATATAATCGTATCCATGCGATGCACTGTGGGGAAATAGGGATTTTAGCTTGATGATAGCCTTGTACAAAATTTTTACACAATTCCTTTCGCTGCCATCGTAAATGAAAGTTTTTTGGATTAAGTGATAACAATTCTAAGTTATTTAGAAACTGTGCAATATCATATTCAATAGCATTCTGATATCTTAAATTAAAGTCTAATCCATAAACTATTGTTTTATGGATTATAAAATTATCAGCTTTACAATCACCATGAATCCAACTGGATTTAATTCTGTGATTATGCAACATAATCGCAGACTGGTGTAAAAGTTCACCAGCTTCCCTAAATAGTTCATCAGCAAGTGGCTGTGCTTGCAATTCTTTAATTGTTTCTATCTTATGTTCAAGATCAAAAATACCATCTTCTAATGGCCCAACACGGTGAAACATACCAACCCAACTTCCTGCAGAATAAACTAACGATTGTGCCCGTAATCCTATTTGAAATTTAAGAAGCTTTTCTGTGAGAGTCTCACCATTAATCCAATTCATCACTAGAATTCCGTGTCTTTTATCAAGAAATAAAGGTTCCGGAACTTGATAAATACATTTACCAAGCGCTTGTTCAACCTGCTTTAATGCCAAATATTGCTCTTGAGCAAATATAGAGTCTGGTTGATTAGTGCTTAGTGAGATACAACACTTAACTGCAAGTATTTTTGGTGGATTTGTATTTAATTCAATACGGAATAATAAGGAATTATTACGTATAAAAACAAGATCAATAAGTAATATAGATATATCTGGAAATTTTTCTGTTATCAGATGTTCAATACTATCGCGCAATTCATCATGCATAACAAAATAATCATCTCATTAATTATTAATATGTTTAGTGACAATTATCACAGATTCTGTAATTAAAGCACAAGGACGATAGCGCATTATTTCTTCAAGTCTCGCACTTGCCAAAAGCTCCTTCAGTTCTTGATCATTAATGGGATAAGCTGCTGGTGCTGAGTTTAAGAAAATTCCTTTCATGGCTATCATATACTTTCATAATTTCTCTTGAGTTTGTCGTATCGTGTCGCTACTGCCCGATACTGCTTTAATCGCGCAAAAGCGTTTTCCACCAAATGTCGATATTTATACAAGCCCCAATCCATGTCAGCATTACCCTTTTACCGAATTGCATTTTCTTGGGATCACAGCCCTGGCTCCCTTCTTCGTTATCTGTTCCCGTATGCGCTCGCTATCATAGCCCTTATCCGCAACAATCACTTTCGCATCAGGTAACCTGGCAATCAAATCGGGTGCTGCAGAACAGTCATTGACTTCTCCACCGGTGATTTCAAACTCAACTGGCAAGCCATAACTATCAACGACCAAATGGATCTTCGTGGTATCCCCCGCACGGCTTTTCCCGATGGCTTGCGATTCTTGACCTACCGCACCCGAACTATGCTGATGTGCCTTAACGTAGCTGCCATCAATAAATTCCCATTCCCAATCCGGGTCAATGGTCAGCGCCTTGAAAATCCTGCCCCACTTGCTACTTAATGACCACGCATTGAATCTTTTGTAGATGGAATTCCAGCATCCAAATGCCTCAGGCAAGTCTCGCCACGGGCAACCAACCCGCATTCGATACAGCATACCTTCTACTGTCATGCGCAAATTGCGCTTGTTATAAATCGCTTCTTGAAGCAGAATCTTCTCTAGCTTCGACCA
>JBBTCY010000009.1:0-1080 GCA_038043005.1 Pseudomonadota bacterium | reverse complement strand
CGCTACTCTAATTGAAGAGAGGCAAAGTGTCCCACTCATATTGGCACAGAGGGAAACGCACGAACTGCCCCATAAAGTCCTATCATTTCCGTGGGGCGCTTGAGATAAGACAGTTTCCCACCCTTGATCCAAACATAGAAGTAGTCCTCCTCGCTCACGGATTCGGGAAGCTTTCGATGGACTTCATGGACATCCTCGTAGCGCACGTTCAGAGCTTCATCAACTCGCATACCGGTATGGACCAGCCACATCATGTAATCGTGTGCGTACTGACGCTCTTCCCGTTCTGTGGCATTGGAAGACTGTCGGGTCCACTTCTGAGAAAATTGCCAGAGTTGCTTCCACTCTTTTTGGGAAAACCATCCTCCTGCTCGCGGAGTAACTGTAAGCTTTGGGAAGTCGGGGATCATCGCAATCCACTCTTCCCGTTTCGCGTATTTCAGCACTTGACGAAGCACCAGCAAATCAGCAGACAGCGTTTTGTTGGATACTGTGGCGTGGTGAAAATTGAGCCGATAAGGCTTGTAGATAGTCTTGCGCCAGTTGATATAGTCCTCAATCGTTTTGGCTTTGACGCTATGAATGGGGTGAGATACAAAGAACTGTCGCAAGATTCCAAGTTTGACTTTGTAGGTTTTGACCCGTGACGGACGGCTTCCTTCATCTACCAATAGGGAAGTCAGCAGTCCTTGTTCGCACTCTTCCCAGGAATGAGCGGGTTTGCCATCGGGGGCGATGCGCTCAGAGCGCAGACGATCATATTCTGTTTCAGCGATGGACTTGGCGAGCGCCAGGTTGTCTGTTTTGGTGGTGTGAACGATGTATTTGCCGTTGAGGAATGTGCGCCAGAAGAAGTTCTTAGATTTAGGTTGCTTGAAGATGTGGAGTTTGCCCTCCTTCAATCTCAACGTATGGTTGAATGACGACATGACTTACAGTATAATTCAACACCCTCTGAAAGTATATAACAGGTATGACAGTTATTGCATTCATAACATATTGAATTATTTGAAATAAATAGAAACTGCGTGGGGGGCTAGCTCAGTTGGGAGAGCACTACGTTCGCAACGTAGGGGTCGG
>JBBTCY010000008.1:0-3779 GCA_038043005.1 Pseudomonadota bacterium | reverse complement strand
CGGATCTCATCGGTTGCCACCGTATCGTTTTCATTGATGATTGGAATGATATTCAGCTTGAGCAACGTAGTCAGCGTAGACCGTGCGTTGAGGTAGCGTTTACGATGGGACAGGTCTTCATGGGTCAATAATACTTGCGCGGTTTGCAGCGCATGGTGTGAGAAGCTGGAGGCATAAGCCTGTGCCAGTCCCATCTGTCCCACGGCGGCCGCCGCCTGCAATTCATACAAAGCGGTGGGTCGACTGTCCCATTTCAACCGCTGCATGCCTTCGGCGATAGCACCTGACGAGACCAGTATGATTTCCTTGCCCATGTCTTTAAGGGTGGCAATCTGAGCCGCCCAACATGCGAGTGCTGCGTGATCCAACCCCTTGCCCTGATTGGTCACCAGGCTGCTGCCCACCTTAACCACGATACGACGTGCTTGCTTTAACATGATCTGAATAAGCGGTTGACGTTAATTACTATCCTCATCGTCTGCACGGGGCAGATCGACTTGCAGTACATTTTGTTCCAGATAATCCATGATCGCGTAGGTCAGGAGCTTGCAACCTTCCCCAGTTAATGCCGAGATCATGAAATATTTTTCTTTCCATTTCAGTTTATGAACGAATTGTTTGCATAGTTCTTCCTGCTGATCAGGAGGCAACATGTCGGTTTTATTGAGAACGAGCCAACGGGGTTTTTGATAGAGGGATTCATCATATTTCTGCAATTCCTTCACAAGCGCTCTGGCTTCATGCACCGGATCCGTATTTTCATCCAAGGGCGCCATATCGATAACATGCAGCAGCAACCGGGTCCGTGTCAAATGTTTCAGAAACCGATGTCCCAGCCCGATTCCTTCCGCAGCCCCTTCGATCAATCCCGGGATATCCGCCATGACGAAGCTTCGATTCTGATCGATTCTCACCATGCCCAGATTGGGTTGCAGGGTTGTAAACGGGTAATCGGCCACTTTCGGACGGGCCGCAGATACTGCCCGGATCAATGTCGATTTGCCTGCATTGGGCATTCCCAGCAAACCCACGTCGGCCAGTACTTTAAGCTCCAGCTTTAATTCAAATTCCTGCCCCGGTTCGCCATAGGTAAACTGGCGTGGCGCCCGATTTGTGCTGGATTTGAAATGCAGATTGCCAATGCCACCGTACCCTCCCTTCGCCAGCATCACTTTCTGTTGATGGTGAACCAGGTCGGCAACTATCTCATTGGTGTTAATATCTCTGACCAGCGTACCAACCGGCACCCGCAGAATAATATCATCGGCGCTCTTGCCATACCGGTCCGAGCCTTGCCCGTTCTGGCCATTCTTAGCCCGGTGAATCCGCGCAAAACGATAGTCAATGAGCGTATTGATATTGCGATCCGCCACCGCATAGATACTGCCGCCACGTCCGCCATCCCCGCCATCCGGCCCTCCTCTGGGAATAAATTTCTCGCGACGGAAACTGGCAGCGCCATCCCCTCCTTTACCGGCGATGACCTGAATAGTGGCTTCATCAATAAACTTCATAGGTCTTTCTTAATCTCCCTTTTCCTTCCAGCAGTTTTAACAGCCTGTTGATCCATAAACAAAAAAGCCCTATCGTTCGAGACAGGGCCTTTGTTAAATGCGATGTTTCTGAATTTTAGCTGTCGTTACACATAATTGGCGTTATGCCGGAATGACGCTGGCTACTTTACGCTTCAGTGCACCTTTAATACTAAAACTCACTTTACCGGTAATCTTGGCAAACAAGGTATGATCCTTACCGATACCAACGTTCTCACCAGGATGAACCTGCGTGCCGCGCTGTCTGATAATGATCGAACCCGCTGGAATCAATTCACCACCATAGCGTTTTACGCCCAGTCGTTTTGAATGTGAATCGCGTCCATTTCTGGAACTTCCGCCCGCTTTTTTATGTGCCATTGTAAATACTCCTTATGCTGAAATACCGGTAATCTGTATTTCAGTGTAATTCTGTCGATGCCCCTGGTGCTTCTGGTAATGCTTACGACGACGCATTTTAAAAATGCGTATCTTATCATGACGACCTTGACCCAACACCGTTGCGCTAACCTTAGCGCCCTTAACGAGCGGTGTTCCCATGGAAACCTTCTCGCCATCTGCCACCATCAACACTTGATCAATAATGAGCTCACTGCCGCTCTCAACTTCAAGCTGTTCAACTTTCAGTTTTTCACCCACCTGAATACGATATTGCTTACCACCGGTTTTTATGACCGCATACATATTTTTGACTCCATACATCTCTTTTACAGAACACGGGATTATACATAAACAAGCACAGATTGTGCTAGAAAATTTAACTGATTACATCTTTGTGCTTGACACTTTGGTGTTGTCATTCCTAACATAGCGTTTTCTTCAAGGTAACATTGTGTCAATCGAATATATTAGAAGCTTCATTGCCTCGGACATGGCTATCGTCGATGATGTCATTCGAGAAAAATTGCATTCCCACGTTGCACTTATCCGTCAAGTCAGTGAATATATTATCAATAGTGGCGGGAAACGCCTGCGCCCTGCGCTGGTAATCCTTTCCGCCGGTATTTTTGGCTATTCCGGAAAATTTCATTACAATCTGGCTGCTGTTGTAGAGTTTATTCACACAGCCACGCTGTTGCATGACGATGTGGTTGACGAATCCGAATTACGCCGTAACAGGGAAACCGCCAATGCGTTGTTTGGTAATGCTGCCAGCGTTTTAGTCGGTGATTTTCTTTATTCCCGTGCCTTCCAGATGATGGTTGAAGTCGATAACATGCGCGTCATGCAGGTATTGGCGGATGCCACCAATACCATCGCGGAAGGAGAAGTTTTACAACTGCTCAACTGCCGCGACCCCAGCGTCGAAGAAAAGAATTACCTGCAGGTCATCCGTTTTAAAACAGCCAAACTGTTTGAAGCAGCCAGTCGGCTGGGTGCAATTCTTGGCAACGCCACGCCTGAAGAAGAAAGAGCACTGGCCATTTATGGCATGCACCTGGGCACCGCATTTCAACTGATCGACGACATGCTCGATTATTCTGGAGACAATCAGGACACCGGCAAAAATCTGGGCGATGATCTTGCCGAAGGCAAACCCACTCTCCCATTGATTTATGCCATGAAAGTCGGAACACCCGAGCAGGCCAGCGTTATCCGAAAAGCCATCGAAGAAGGCGGAAAGGATGGATTTCTTCCAGTACTGGATATTATTCAAAAAACAGCCGCACTGGATTATGCAAGACAATGCGCACAGGCTGAAGCCAAAACTGCAGTTGATGCAATTTCTTCATTACCTGACTCGGAAAGCAAAAGATGCTTATTGGAATTGGCCGATTTTGCTGTTACCCGTAATCATTAATACTGCCCTGTTTCATTGATCCCGCGATGGCGCAATAACTGACCTCATGTAGGAAGGCATTGTTTTAACGCAGCAATTTGTCGATAAATTTTACACTCTCACCTCTCCAGATCCGATCAGCTCACAGGGATTAAATATTAGCATTTAATATACAAATAGTTATATTTTCTGGCTCGATATTTGCTTTATATATGATTATTAAAGCCATAATCATCGGATCTTGAAAAATAAGAGGGAGAAATGAGTAAATTCTATGTGCATGGGCAGTTTCGACTGATTCCGGAGAAAACACGGCCCATCTTGTACCTTCTGGTTGCTTTACTGTGTGGAATGACGTCCAGCCTGACCACCGCAACACCATTACCATCGGGTCTATCCATCAGCGGTTCGCTGGAATTTGATGAAGCTTTTTCCGAAGCGACTGT
>JBBTCY010000007.1:0-2163 GCA_038043005.1 Pseudomonadota bacterium | reverse complement strand
ACATCTGGGTGACATCGGACATGCGATACAGAAACTGGCTGAAGGGGTGGGATATAGCGTGGTCAGGGAATTTTGCGGGCATGGAATTGGCAGGAAATTCCATGAAGATCCGCAGGTTCTGCATTATGGGCGGGCTGGCACAGGGCTGGAGCTTAAGTCGGGGATGATATTTACCGTGGAACCCATGATCAATGCAGGTAAGGCAGCCATACGCCACCTGCCCGACGGGTGGACTGTGACAACCAAGGACGGCAGTCTGTCAGCGCAGTGGGAACATACTGTGCTGGTGACTGAAACCGGATATGAGGTATTGACATTGTCTGCAGGTGCGCCAGCCAAGCCAGTTTATCGTTTTTCTCTTTAATTGTTACTTTACGAGCTATTTAATTAATGATGCGTAGTCACAATCGAAATCCGGCTCAGATACGTCCGGTTAAAATTACACGCCACTACACGAAACATGCGGATGGCGCGATTCTGATCGAATGCGGTGATACAAAAGTGATTTGCACGGCCAGTGTGAGTGAACAGGTTCCTTCCTTTCTCAAGGGAAAAGGGCAAGGCTGGCTGACAGCCGAGTATGGCATGTTACCTTGCTCAACGAATGAACGTATGCAGCGTGAAGCGGCGCGAGGAAAACAATCCGGGCGCACGATGGAAATTCAACGTTTGATTGGGCGGGCATTGCGATCCATCGTGGATTTGAGAAAGCTGGGTGAGCGCACAATCCAGATAGATTGTGATGTGATTCAGGCGGATGGCGGTACCCGAACTGCCAGTATTACCGGTGCATTTGTGGCGTTGCATGATGCAATGGAAAACCTGCTCTATAAACAACTGATCGAAGCGTCGCCACTCCTCGATCATGTTGCTGCAATTTCAGTAGGGATGCATCAAGGGATGCCAATACTGGATCTTGACTATGAAGAGGATTCTTCCTGTGATACCGACATGAATGTCGTGATGACCGGAAAGTTGGGCATGGTGGAAGTGCAGGGCACTGCGGAGGGCACGCCATTCAGTCGGGAGGAACTTGCCACGATGCTGGATATGGCGCAACAGGGCATACAGGAATTGGTGGCCATTCAGAAATCAGCGTTGGCAATAGAGTAGTCATGTTGTCAAAACTGGTTATCGCGAGTAACAACCGGGGAAAATTGCAGGAAATAAATGCCCTGCTGGCGCCACTGGCCATCGAAGTGGTTGCGCAATCACATTTTAATGTGACCGAAGTGGATGAACCGTATCTTACTTTTGTTGAGAATGCGTTGACCAAGGCAAGGCATGCAAGCCGGCGTTCCGGATTGCCGGCACTGGCGGATGATTCGGGCATCTGCGTCAGCGCATTGAATGGTGCGCCTGGTGTCATGTCTGCCCGCTATGCCGGGGAACAAAAATCCGATGAGCGCAATAATTTGAAACTGGTTGAGGCACTTAAAAATGTATCAAACCGGCATGCTTATTACTATTGTGTAATCGTTCTGGTGCGTCATGCCGATGACCCGCAGCCTGTTATTGTCGATGGATCCTGGCACGGAGAGATAATTGAACATCCACAAGGTGCAGGCGGCTTTGGTTACGACCCGTATTTCTTCCTGCCGGAATTCGGCAAAACCGCAGCAGAATTGACTGCAGAACAAAAAAATAAAATCAGCCATCGCGGCCAGGCGCTGGCAAAACTGGTTGATATTTTACGTGCTGGGGAGTTTTGAAAGCACAAAGGTAAGCGTCGTGTCCCTTTACGATGTTTTAGGCTTGAACTTCAACAAACAAGCTTGAGGAATGTGGTGTTGGGATATGCTGGCCTTCTTCTTTAAGGCATTCAATATGAAACTCGATGGCCTCCTGAATCAATTGCATAACCTCTTCCGATGATTCGCCGACAGCGATGCAACCCGGAAGATCGGGAACATAGGCACCAAAGCTTGCCGGACCTTCTTCAATAACAACCATATAACGCATATACACCTCTATTGCTTAAGTCCCGCTTGTTTTAACACATTGATGAGCGTTCCGGGCGGAACATCCACGCTGGGTTTTCCAGCAACTGTGACCGTACCGGACTTGATAGGATGGTGAAACTGGCGATGACTGCCTTTTTGCCGCACCTGCTGCCAGCCATCCGATTCAAGTAAAGCGATACGATCTTCAACTTTCATGCCG
>JBBTCY010000006.1:3891-6636 GCA_038043005.1 Pseudomonadota bacterium | reverse complement strand
ATGTTAGAAAACGCCGGGATGGGCGACGATATCTTTCTTGGCTTCTTCTGCAAGTTTCACTCGAATATCAGCATCCAGCTTGATATTGAGGTTAATCGTAATGGGCTCCTGAGGAGCTTCCATTTTGACTGTCGGTGCACAGGCAACCATCCCCGCACAGCAAAAAAACGTAATGGCTATTGTTGTATTGGTCTTTCGATCGATATTGTGCATGATTGCACTCCTTTTTGTCATTCCACTGATCACAAGCTTAATGCAATTTGAATGTGTTGCGCAGAATTTCGTTGGATAAACTGTATCCTTGAGTAATCGCTGACAGAATCTTGTCAATATTACTCTCGAGAGTAATATTCAGGCGGAAAACCTGACCATCCTTGATATCCGGATTACTTCCCAGTAAGGAAAGTCTGGCTGTTAAATCATGCGATGCCGATTTATTCATCGTCAGTGACAGCTCGGTATAATGAAAATCCTGCAGGGTCTGCAATAATAGATTCATTTCCTCACCGGCATTGGCTAACAGCTGTGAAGCTTTCTCGGATTTGAAATGCAGAATACCGGGAGCTGTCGCTACAAGCCGGCTGTCTTTTATCGTAACCTGATCGCCCGTCAGGGTCATCGGAATATGCCCATCGAGATGCCCATTGCCCGTGAGTCCGTCAACCTGAATCAGGTCAAAGAAGGCTGCAAGATCAATATGGTTCACATGCACCATAATATCGGAATGAGCCGCAACGGGATCAATCACAGCCGGTTCCAAGGTCAGTTCACCACCAAACATGGAGAATTGTGCCTTTTCCAGCATGACGCGCGGTTGATCAGCACTCTCAATGCGGTAGGAAATTAACAGATTCTCCACCGGAACACCGGGATCAATACTGCGGGCTGTAATGATTTGCCGTGATGGACTGCTGGGCGACAATAAATCATTTAAACTGAGTGCCGCACTGAGATTGCGTATCCGAACGATCTCATGGGCAAACGATAACTCCTTCAGATCCACCGTGCCTCGGCTGCTGAGAATGCCTTTTCTGGACCATTTGAACTGTGCATTCGCATGAACCAAACCACTCACGTCTTCCAGTTGAGCAAAAACAGGGGAAAGTACACCAGGTTGCAGACCACCCGGCGAAAATCTTAATGGGGAAATCTCAATTGCCAGCGAACCATCACCGCTATCGGGTACATGCTTGCCGGTGAGTTTCAAATAACGCAATCCCGGCACGCCACCTGCCAGATCCAATAAATATGCTGTCGGTTTTCCATCAATAAATGGATTCTTAATGCTGCCGGAAAAAGCATGTGTTTCAAAGAATGGTTTGTGTGCCACATGTTGCAGCTGACCGATAGTGAAATCGGCCACTTTATCTGTTTCAGTTGCACCAAGGTGCAGATTGGCTGAAATATGCTTCAATTGCAGGCGTGATTGCGGCAGGAAGAAGGCGGTATCTTTGATGGCAACCTGTCCCTGATATTTGTGATCGGTATCGAGACTTCCCTGTGCAGTTACCTTTCCCGGATGGATCTGCGTCTCAATCGCCGGAGGTTTTCCTTGCTTGATCAGTACCATAAAATCTGTTGGTGTAACGGCAGTGTAATGTTTGAGCACCCAGCCTTGTGGATTTTTGACCCACTCAAAATCAGCCTGGGAAATGGAAAATCCCACAGGACCGCGAAACTTCAAGGCATCGCTGGCATCAATCTTCTCCAGCGTGATTTGTGCTGGATTGCGCAGACCCAATCGCCCGACATCCCCCGCAAAGTTAACCTGCATTGGCAAGGAAACCAGCGCCTGCTGGATATTCAATGGCCCGGCCGTTAACTGACCTCCTTCGATATCCAGATCAAGCGTTCCGGCCCAGGAATCCGGCGATCCATGAATGTCTCCCTTGAAAGTGATCTGATCAACGATTGCATCATGTGGTGCGATTGCTGACACGCTGTTACCTGCCTGCCCAGAAACCGGTTCCACCAGATTCTTCCCAGACAACTTCATACCGGATAACACAAATTCAGTACGAATGTGTTGCAGACGCATCGCTGCAAGTACAAACGTTGCTTCCCCTGAGAAACCGGATATTTTTGCCCCGGGTAAATTCACCATACCCTCTGCAACAGTGATCCTGCCCCGCACATTTCCCTGTCCATCCAGAGTTGCTGCCAGCACACCCCTGGCGTGACCTGATGGATCAGAGATCGCTGCACTGAGCTGTGTCGTTTGAGTACCCGATCGACCTTGATCCACGTCACCCGACAGAACAACGGCAAAATCACCCGCAGCAGAATGGAGGTGAAGCGTTGAATCACGCAGCGAAAAAGCGGGAAGCCAGGGCAATGAACCAGCTTCTTCCCCACTCGATGAAATCATAGGTTGCAGAGAACCCAAAGGAGCGTGTTCTCCGCTAAGATCAAGCACCATCCGTAACCCAGTCATCTCAACTGAAGCCAGTTTCCCAGTCAGCAAATCCATCAGATCCCAGTTCACCAGAATTTTGCCGATACGCAGCTCCTTGCCAGCACCCACTGCCAGGTCCTGCAAATGGAGCATATTGAGCGAAACATCCACAACTGAAATGGATTGAACCGGAATGCCTTGTTTGCGTAGCTGATTGTGAATAAATGTTTCTAACAGCGGGTTGCGGAATATATAAAGACCAGCCCCTGCAACGATGATGAAGCTGATCAGAATCAGCAATCGGGTATTGGGATGTTTGCTCATTGCTGCCTTTAGTCAAATAACGCCAG
>JBBTCY010000006.1:0-3791 GCA_038043005.1 Pseudomonadota bacterium | reverse complement strand
CCAGAGGAGAAGAGCTTCAGTTGATCGCATTCCAGGAACTACGGCGTAACCAGAAAAGAGAATCCAGCCATCGTTTCTCCATCTTATAATAAGCTTGACGACTTTTCATATAGTCATAAAATTCTGCATCAATCCAATGTTCATAGCGTTGCATCAATTGTGAGTCTCCATTCAGCCAGCGCAGCATGGCATAACCTGCCACCTCGCCCCCTTGCAGGGCGCGCATGATTCCACTGGAAGAAAGGGGATCAACTCCCATTGCTGCATCCCCGCACGCCAGCCAGCAGTTATGCCAATCTAATCGCTGAAGGCGGTGGCTGAATGCAGGAAATACTAACGGTCCCCAGAGTTGGGTACAACCGGCTAATCGAGCTTGCGTATGCTCTGTTTTTGCCAGATTTTGTTTCCAGTCATCAAACTTCGCATACTGGTATTTTCGACAGATATCCGTATCGGTCATAAACATGGCGATCATCTGTTGATTGGGGAGCAAGGCAGAATACCACCAACCATGTTCCGTCGCTTCAATCAAAGTATAGCTTCCATCAGATCTATCGCATTGATACTGGACTGCAATGCCAATGAGACGATCATAAAGTTTTCTTACCGCCCCTAACTGACGTGCCAGAAATCCGTTTCTGCCGGTTGCATCGATAATTGTACGGGTAGTTAACATAGTAATTTCTCCGGATTTGTCGCGCAGAACCAATTGCCCCGAACCCTCTGAATGAAAAGTGCAGGAAATCAGTTTATGTCCCTGCATTAGAATTGCACCGGCAGCTTCCGCTTCCGACGCCAGTTGTGCGTCGAACTGGCATCGATCAAGATGCCAACCATAGCCATGCGGATTAAAAACAAATGAATTGAACTCAGCATCGGCACTACCCCAGGCACTTTCATTACCATACGACGAGACGGATTCCAAGCGCTCAAAGCTTTCCCAAAGCGACAGTTCACAGAGCAGCGGTCGTGCTGCGGGTGGAAGCGATTCTCCCACGCGCGGCCGCTCATACATTGAGGCTTCGATAAGGCAAACCCGTACCCCGGCACGTACTAATATCAGCGCTGCAATCGCGCCAGACGGTCCACCGCCTGCCACGATCACATCAAAATCACGCCTTTCCATGGTGCCCGGAAATCACAGATCCCGTTCGGTCTCAACATAGCGATCGCCTTGTTTGACCACAAAGCCAAGCTTAGTCCAATTCTCCACCATGGATCGGTAGTTACCGATTCCACGATCCCATTCCACATAATTCTCCTGGCCTTCTGGAATAACCTGATTTGGACGTGGCACCGGCCACCATGACATGGCGCAATCCCTGAAATCAGCTTGCCACGGAAGCGCCATAAACTCAGTAATTCCGCCGGGAATTACCTTGGTATGATCCAAGCGCATCGGATCCGATGGTCCAAGATAATTGTCCGGATCGACAATCGGTTGTTTCACAATGCCCCCCGCCTCGATACCGGGAAAGAAGGCAGCACCCACGCAATTCTCCAGTGCAGCGCTATCGATGCCCTGCGGGGTTATATCAACCGGTATCTGCGGTGGCCCATTCCAGTCCCTGTCAAACAGATTGTCTTTCCATTTCCTCATTACTTCATATTGAGTACCGGTAAGCCTTGCATTTCCCGCTAGAAGCGGCATATTTCCATTCAATGCCGGCGCTTCCGTATCTGTATCTACCCGGTCAGGCGTTGCCAATTTGCCAAATACCCATTCACGTAAATTCTGCTCATATACCGGCTCCTGCCATCTATGGCTACCGGCTGCATTTCTCTGTACCCAACGGGTATTGCTGGCACTTGACAGGATAGGATAAATATCCTGAGTATAGGAAGGTCTTGCCGGGCCAGCATGCCAGTTTTTCTCGGCACCCATTTCAAAGATACGATCATACAGCGTGATAACATTATCAATTTGTGGCGCATACTTTGGTGGAGTAACAATTACCCATGCACCCACGGCATCAATCTCCTCACCAGTATTCAGCTTTATATGTGCAGAGACTGGGCCGTCAGCACTGGTATCGTACCAACCCGGATTATCCAGATAATTGCTTAGGCGTTTAGGCGGTGTATAGGGAGAGGCTGAATTTTCGGTACTGCTTAACACCAGCAGTCGCCCATCGCTTTCTGTACGTATTTCTCCTAATGGCACTACAACAGGGTTCAAACCGGAAAAAGCAATCTGTCCGGTATTAAAAGTCTGTTGCTGGTCCGGACCATTCAAGGTTCTTGGTCCTGGATCGATTGTCAGTGCTTCTGGCGAGGCATCCGAATTGCGACCAATAGCCTTGCGATTGGCAAGGTGTACAGTCCAAGTGATTTCTGCCTCAGCTGTAGTAATCTCCTTAGTCGATCCATCATCATAATATGCAAATAACCGAAATCTGGCGGCCTGGCGTTTGATACGACGCTGCGTATCTTTAAAGCCACCGGGTGGTTCAGGACGTTCCAATGGACGTTCCGGGCCGACGAAAAACTCATCACTATTCCCCAGTCGGGCAACACCTATTGCAGGATGGATTTTTACGCTGACGATTGACATGGCATCACTCCTCTTCTCAGTTAAATTACATAATTATGACTCAATATATTTTATTATCTAACTACACAATCAGTTTCGTTATGACATTTGTCACATTTCAGATCATTAAAAAGATCGATGCCACAGAATAAATCACACCCAAACCACAGCCCCTTCTATACTATGCATCTCTTTAAAAAAAATTCTTCCACTCACTACCACTACCTTTAAGAACTATGGATTTATTGACCCAGGGACTACTTGGCGCCACGATGGCGCAGTCAGGAGCTAAACAACAAGAAACACGCCTTGCAACCGGCATTGGTTTTTTTGCAGGCATCGTTGCGGATGCGGATATTCTGATTCAGTCAGCGAATGATCCGCTGTTAAATATCGAGTTTCATCGACATTTCACGCACTCCCTGTTCTTTGTGCCGCTGGGCGCCTTGATTGCCGCGCTGCTGCTGTGGCCGTTTTTGCGCAGGCGACTGCCTTTTGTCCGTCTGTATTTATTCGCCTTGCTGGGATATTGTCTGAGTGGCGTACTGGATGCCTTTACCAGCTATGGTACGCATCTGTTGTGGCCATTGAGCGATGCGCGCGTGGCATGGAACACCATTTCAGTGATCGATCCGGTTTTTACGCTGATCCTGCTGATCGCCGGAGTAGTTGCTTTCAGGAAATATACCCACACAGCAGCTCGTATTGGGCTTTTGCTGGCAGCGGTTTATATGTCGTTTGGATGGATGCAGTTGCAACGCGCTGAGACAGTAGCTGAAACATTGATTGTGGAGAGAGGGCATCGCACGGAAGCATTGCTGGTAAAGCCGACCCTTGCCAATCTGGTGCTATGGCGCTCAATTTATGAATTTGAAGGCAGACTCTATGTGGATGCCATTCGCGCCGGCTTGTTTTCCGAACCGCGTATCTATCCGGGCGAATCCATTGAGAAATTCGTGCTGGAACGCGATTTGAGCACCTTGCCGGCTTCATCGGTGCTGGCTGCCGATATTGCACGCTTTAGCCACTTCTCGGCAGGATTGCTCGCGATCCGCCCGGAACAACCCAATGTCCTCGTCGATGTGCGTTATTCGAATTTGCCCATGACTTTGGCCCCTTTATGGGGCATTGAGATCAACCCGGAGCAACCCGATCAGCATGCAAAATATATGCTCTACCGGGATTCATCCAGCACAACGCGCGAGAAATTCCTGAAGCTATTGCTGGGCGAGCATATTCTGGATTGACTGGAATAGCC
>JBBTCY010000005.1:0-2967 GCA_038043005.1 Pseudomonadota bacterium | reverse complement strand
CACACAAAAAATCTGACAGGCTCGGCATGTGTTGAATATTCTGCATTGATTAAGAGCAAGCTAAGGTTTCCAGCATGCGGAATCATTTGAAGTGAGTGAGTATAATAGGCGAATAAGTGTAGCATTATCAAGCGAGCACAAACACTGTCGGATCAAACGCTCCGCTCTGTTTGCTGGAATTATTCGCTTTGTTTTGTCAATGTACCTGATTTACGATTCGGCAAGAGGAAACCACCATGTCAAAATTTGTTGTGTGTGCACTTTATAAGTTTGTAGGCTTGCCTCAATACAGGGAGATACAACATCCATTGCAGGAAAAAATGATCGAGAGCCAGGTCAAAGGAACATTGCTGCTGGCGGCGGAAGGGATCAATGGCACTATTTCCGGCAGCTGGGCAGATATTGATGCTGTGCTGCACTGGATGAAGGCGATTCCGGAATTTGCGGACATGGAAGTCAAGGAATCCATGGCGGATGAGGTGCCATTTAAACGCAGCAAAGTGAAACTGAGGAAAGAGATTGTCACGATGGGGGTTGAGGGCATTGATCCTGCACGGCTGGCTGGAACCTATGTGGCGCCACGGCAGTGGAATGATCTGATCAGCGATCCGGATGTTCTGTTGATTGATACACGCAATCAATATGAGATTGCAGTCGGTGCTTTTGCCAATGCGATTAATCCGCATACGACAGCTTTTCGTGAATTTCCGCGCTATGTTTCCCAGAACCTGGATCCTTCTGTACATAAAAAAGTGGCGATGTACTGTACAGGTGGAATTCGTTGTGAGAAATCCACCGCGTATTTGAAGCAGCAGGGTTTTGAAGAGGTCTATCATTTGCAGGGCGGTATTCTGAAATATCTGGAGGAAATTCCAGAGGAAGAATCGTTGTGGAAAGGTGAGTGTTATATATTTGATGAGCGTGTTACCGTCAATCACCGGCTTGAAAGAGGGCGCTATAGTCAGTGTCACGCCTGCGGCCTGCCTGTTTCAGAAGAGGATAAGTCAAGCGAATACTATCAGCAGGGCATCAGTTGTCCGGCTTGTTACCATGATCGTTCAGTTGAGGACAAAGCCAGATACCGGGAACGGGAACAACAGGTGCAGTTAGCTGAAAGCAGGGGTGATAGTCATAGAGTGGGGAAGTAAGCCGCAGAAGCAAGTGATGGTTGATTGCTATAGACTGACTGTGTGGATAATCAGGAGGGTAATGCAATGAAATTAGTGAAGGTATCCAGTATTGGATTGATTCTTCTGGGATTGTCAGCCTGCTCCAGCACAGGGCCTGTTTTATATCCCAACGATCATCTGCGGGCAGTGGGCAAGGAAGCTTCGGAGCGGGATGTCGAAGCATGCAGACAACTGGCTGAATCCGCCGGTGCCAGGGAAGGGAGCGGAGCGATGGGTCAGGTCGCGACGAGTACTGCCGTCGGCGCTGTTCTTGGATTGCTAAGAGGGATCATCTATACGGCAAGACCCGCCCAGCCGAATCAGGCTTATACGAACTTCGTGTATCGATGTTTGCAGGAGAAAGGATACGAGGTCACGGGCTGGCAGTAGCGTGACTGCATTAAGCATCTTCGCACTGTATTGAAAAACATTTTTCGAAGTAGTAGTCGATGCAAGGCTGAAACAGGTAAAAAAGCAAGGCTTATGGCTGATAAACGAGCATTTTTAGCCTGTTTCTCTAATACCGCAGCGGTAACCATGGGCCATTTCTCAATGACCTGATAAACGGATGAGCCGGGTTAAATACCTTTTGCTACTTTCGCAACCAGCAACGCTATTATTGCAAATAGCAATATGATGACCCATTTGAGATGATGGGTGATAGTGCGTAACAGTGCTTTTATTTCTTCGTCCATGTCTTGTCTCCATTCGTTTCTCACTCAGTCAGTATAGCTAAAATGATTGAAGCAGGATTTGATTTTCTTTCCGGATATTTTTAAGAGAAAGGATTAACAGACCATTAAGAAACGTTTTCGAGGCAATCGCTATAAGGCAAAAATGGGCGAAAAGCGTAGTAGTTTATGCTCGATAAATGAGCAGCTTGAGTTCGTTTTTAACACTGTAGCGGCAGCGTAGATAGTTTTTCAATGGCCTGTCAGTACGTTGTTACCGATACCAAAAGTATTTTTTATTGGCTCGATTCTGCAGAATCCATGCATCGATCAGTTCGCATAGACGGGCGGGATGTGTAGTCGGAATCCAGTGTTCGGATTCAATCTCAATAAATTCTACCTCAACCAGTTTCCCAAGCACGGTTTTCGTCTTTTCAGGATCGGTTATGCTTTGTCCGCTGGACTGTATTACCAGACAAGGACAGTGCACCGCAGAAACTGGCAGGGGGCGTAATACTTCAATGAAATTACCAAGGTATTGAGCTATAGGCATGACTTTGATGTCGCGCCATGGCGAGCTATTGTTTTCCAATACTTTTTCCAGCTTTGTGCTGGTGGCTTCATGAACACGGCGATCCAGATCCCGAAGATTCATACTTTCGAGTCGACGTCGATAAAAACCGAGCTGGTTGAGTAGCCTGAGAAATTTTACGCTGAGCCGCAATATCGGCAAGAATGCTTTTAGCCGGGCAAGGATACCGGTCACTGATTCACAGGCTATCGGTTCCACCAGCACTAGTCCTGCACACATTTTCGGATAGCGCGATGCAAAATCGAATGCAATATTGGCACCCAGACAATGACCTACAATAAATGCTTCAGCCTGTTGCTCGTGACGAAGCATTCCGGCGATATCTTGGCTCCAATGCTCAAGGCGTATCGGGCCTCGCCAGATGGATTCTCCATGTCCGCGCAGATCCGGGCGGAACAGAAGCCGATCGGTGATCAGGTGGCTGTGTTCGACGAAGTGCCACCAACGAGTGGAGTTACTGGCGGCACCATGTAATAGCACGACCGGTATATTCCGTTCCAACTGTATGGGTGTCCATCGCCAATATACGAGATCA
>JBBTCY010000004.1:0-1051 GCA_038043005.1 Pseudomonadota bacterium | reverse complement strand
GAAAAATTTACTCGTTTTGCCAAAAAAGTGTTGGGTAATGAATATTCGGAAGTCCATGCAAACGAGTTGCATAAAGAGTTGGCTGAAACCACATTCAGACTGGCACAGCGCCGCACCGTAAATGATCTGCCATCAGATTACCCTGCCGATTTCACCAGCTATGGCCGTCTGGATGCATTTGGCAACATACAAAATGCAGCTTCTGCTTTTGCGTTGCATGATCTGACCAACAACAATGCCCCAAGTGCGCCGGTTTCCTATCCGTTCCTATGGGGTACGCACCAGTCCGATGTAGTTCAATGGAATGGATCGGCACCGAATACTCCTGTCATTGGACCGCTGGTCAGAAATATCGGTGAAGTTGTAGGTGTTTTTGGTGATCTGGACATGAGAAAAGCATCCTGGTGGAGGAAAGACTTATTCAATCAGAAAGTTGAATACAGCGCTACGGTTAATATGCACAATCTGGGCAAACTGGAACTCTGGATCAAACAACTGCGTTCCCCTGACTGGTCTGACAAGAATATCAATCTGCCGCCTGTCGACACGATCAAGTCTGCCAAAGGCAGTGCTATTTATGAGAAACAATGTGCCGGTTGCCATGAGGTTATTTCCAGAGATCAGCAAGGTAACAAATATGAGGCTAAGATGACCTCCTTAACTGAAGTAGGCACAGATCCCGCCATGGCAGAAAATGCGGATGATCATCATATGGCCAGAACATTGCTGCTGGAGGGTACCAAATCGAGCATTCTGTTTGGAGATGAGTTTGCTGCGACTGCTCCGGCCATTGAGCTGGCAGTCAATGGCGTGATAGGCGTGGTATTGAAAGATCCGATCAAGGCAATCGAGGCTGGGCTGATTCCGGAGCTTGATTACTCGGCCAAAAGTTTTGAGCAGACATTAAAGGACGGCGTGGAAAAACACTTGAAGAATTTTAAATCCAGCGAAAGCTCCTTAAAAGATCTGGTGGAAAAACATATCAAAGAACGCAAAGCTACAAAGAAACTTGAATATAAAGCCCGCCCACTCACTGGTATCTGGGCTACAG
>JBBTCY010000003.1:6853-11189 GCA_038043005.1 Pseudomonadota bacterium | reverse complement strand
CCTCTCGGCGTCAGAACCTAAATCTGGTGCGTCTACCAATTCCGCCACTTTCGCAACTTATATCTATTTTTGCTTGATAATTATACCTTCTTATCCCATTCGCTGCAGCCAGATCATTCATCGCTCTGGCAAAATACAGTCTGGCCATTCAATCCCTTACTGTCAGGCCCCATCAGGTATAAATAAGTGGACATTAATTCTTCCGGTTGCAATATGCTCGTTTTGACTTCACCAGGGTGAGTTTTGGCGCGTTGGGGTGTATTGACAACACCTGGTATAAGCGTATTGATTCGCAGATTGGGCAGTGTTTCCCACTCATCTGCCTGAATTTTTGCCCATGCCTCAAGGCCTGCTTTCGCAACGGTGAATCCTCCCCAATATGCGGATGGTTCATGACCATGGGTACTGGTTGTTACAATGACGCTGGCATCAGGGGATGCCTTAAGCAGAGGCAGGCATGCTTTTGTGAATGCAAAAGGCGCCATCAGATTTACTTTTAAGATGGTTCGCCATTGTTGTGGTGTCTGATTTTCCAGCGGACTCAAACCATAAAGAAACGCCGCGTTGTACAGGATTCCGTCCAGACGCCCTAATTGCTGCTCGATGGCAAGCGCCATGGCCGTAAAATCCTTATCTTCAGCACGTTCCAGATCAAGCGGATAAATAACGGCTTGCGCCTTATTCATGGCCTCGATTTCGTCATACACACGCTCCAGTTTATCCACTTTGCGTCCATGTAGAATCACTGTTGCACCATGACTGGCATAGGCTAATGCCGCAGCACGACCCAGACCCTGTCCAGCGCCGGTAACCAGAATCACGCGCTCCTTCAGAAGGCCGTCGGCTGCTGAATAATGTTTTAATTTATTCATAAATGAAATTTACCACGATAATGCGCTGCTGGAGAAAAAATAAAGCACTTATAAAATACCTCTGTTCATTTAATTGCGCTGGCAAGAAATAAAAAAACAGACTCCATAAAGAAATGGAGTCTGTTTGATTTCAAAGACAGAACAGCCGACTGGACTGGTTCTTACATATCCATGCCGCCCATGCCGCCCATGCCGCCCATACCACCCATACCACCACCAGCAGGTGAGTCATCCTTGGGCAGTTCTGCAACCATGGCATCCGTGGTTAACATCAGACTGGCAACGGAGGCTGCATTCTGCAATGCGGAGCGTGTTACTTTCGTTGGATCCAGAACACCCATTGCAACCAGATCACCATACTCGCTTGTTGCCGCATTGTAGCCAAAATTGCCCTTACCTTCAGCAACTTTATTAACCACAACGGATGGCTCATCGCCACAATTTATTACGATCTGACGTAACGGTTCTTCCAGTGCGCGCAGAACAATCTTGATACCTGCATCCTGATCATGATTGTCGCCTTTCGTGCCTTTAACAACAGCGATAGTACGCAGCAGTGCTACGCCACCGCCAGGAACAACACCTTCTTCGACGGCTGCACGTGTTGCATGCAAGGCATCTTCAACGCGGGCTTTTTTCTCTTTCATTTCCACTTCAGTTGCGGCGCCGACCTTGATGAGCGCTACACCACCAGCCAGCTTGGCGACACGTTCCTGTAATTTTTCCTTGTCATAGTCGCTGGTTGCTTCTTCTATCTGAGTGCGGATCTGCTTGACACGACCTTCAATGCTGCCGGTATTGCCTGCCCCATCAATGATCGTCGTATTTTCTTTGCTGACTTCAATACGTTTTGCCTGTCCCAGATCATTCAATGTGACTTTTTCCAGCGTTAAGCCAACTTCTTCAGCAATCACCGTGCCGCCTGTCAGAATTGCAATATCCTCCAACATGGCTTTGCGGCGGTCACCAAAGCCTGGTGCTTTAACAGCGCAGGTTTTGAGAATGCCACGGATATTGTTGACCACCAGGGTTGCCAATGCCTCGCCGTCCACATCTTCAGCAATGATCAGCAATGGCTTGCCTGCTTTGGCGACCTGTTCCAGTACCGGTAACAGATCACGGATATTGGAAATCTTCTTGTCATGCAGCA
This sequence comes from Pseudomonadota bacterium, assembly GCA_038043005.1. Taxonomy (GTDB): domain Bacteria; phylum Pseudomonadota; class Gammaproteobacteria; order Burkholderiales; family Nitrosomonadaceae; genus Nitrosomonas. The sequence goes on along the minus strand of JBBTCY010000003.1, from coordinate 9,167 downwards.
GAACAAAAGGACTATCCAGCAGCGCAATTTGTTTTTCTGCGCTACTTACAAAGTAGGGAGAAAGATAGCCGCGATCAAACTGCATGCCTTCAACCACTTCCAGTTCATTTTGCAATCCTGAACCATCTTCAACAGTAATGACGCCTTCTTTGCCTACTTTATCCATTGCATCCGCAATGATTTTGCCAATTTCCATATCCGAATTTGCAGAAATGCTGCCAACCTGAGCGATTTCCTTGGCGGTCGCGCAAGGTTTTGACAGTTTCTTCAATTCACCAATGGCGGCGGTCACTGCCTTATCAATACCGCGTTTGAGATCCATTGGATTCATACCGGCGGCAACATACTTCATGCCTTCCTTGACGATAGCCTGGGCCAATACCGTAGCGGTTGTGGTACCGTCACCGGCGACATCCGACGTTTTGCTGGCTACTTCTTTCAGCATCTGTGCGCCCATGTTCTCAAACTTATCTTTCAGTTCAATCTCTTTCGCGACTGAAACGCCGTCCTTGGTAATAGTCGGTGCGCCATAAGAGCGATCCAGTACGACATTACGACCTTTAGGTCCCAGTGTTACTTTTACGGCATCCGCCAGGATATTAACGCCGGCCACCATTTTATGACGGGCTGAATCACCAAATTTCACTTCTTTTGCTGACATAATCTATCTCCTAATTTCTCAAAATATGGTTCTAAGTAACGATACGGATGCGATCAACCCTCGATAACACCCATGATATCTTCTTCGCGCATCACTAAAAGTTCTTCACCTTTAACTTTTACTGACTGTCCGGAATATTTGCCAAACAATACCTTGTCACCTACTTTGACTTCGAGCTGACGAACTTTGCCATCGTCTCCAACCTTGCCTTTGCCAACTGCCAGAATTTCACCTTGATCAGGCTTTTCGGCTGCGCTGTCTGGAATCACTATTCCTGATGCAGTTTTGCGTTCTTCTTCAAGTCGTTTAACAATCACACGATCATGTAAAGGGCGAATTTTCATGCTGCTCTCTCCTAATAAAATTAATAACCTGAAATTCGTGAAATAATTTGTGATACCACAAAAATCAATTGTTAGCACTCATTGATCACGAGTGCTAAATATAATAGGGGCTATCTATTCAGATTTCAAGAGGTCACCAGGGGTCAGGTCTTGTAATTTGTCATTTTCAAGCTGTTTTATGGCATATTAGAAGGGTATGCTGGATTTTAAATTTATTCGATTTAGACAATGGATTGAACTCCAGATGCAAAGCCTGCGGTTGTCAGCAATTAGCAACTAACTATCAGTATGACAGCGTCAATTAATACGGTTGCCGATACGATGCGATAAATGACGTGATAGAATCCAATGGCTGGTTCTATTCTTCAGGGTCTCGTCACAAAGTGTATCATAGTATGATTGTTTTCAAGACCTGACCCCAATCTTTTTGTCTTTTAAACTGGGAGAGCGAGTTCATGAACAGAAATGCAAGTGCTGTAACAGAAAAATCACGATTTCGGCAGGGGATATGGCTATTTGCAGCATTGTCAGGTATTTTTCTGATTGCATGTTCTCACGAGCCGCTTCAGGCGCCCCAACCACCCGCCTTTGTGAGTGCCGTGCCGGTAAACTGGCTGGAGGCTCAGCAGCAAAAATACGAAAAGAAAGAAAGCTACATTCAATCTCATCAGGCGGCCTATGCCTGGTTCAGCAATTTTGCGTTCAGCGAAGTGGACGGTATCCCTTATATTATTCTCAAGTTGCTGCCGGAGTTATCTCCTGAACTGTGGGGCAATCGGGATAATTTTCTGGATGTGGTCGGTTTATTCAAGGATGAGCGCCAGCCCACCTTTCCTGTGGCGCGCGGTATCGGTTTCAGCGGATTGTCACGCCCTGAAACTCAGGAAAATATCGATTATGCCTCGTTTACCTGCGGTGCTTGTCATATTGGTCGCGTGCGGCTGGATGATGGAAAAATCGCATACCTTGATGGCGGGGTGAATAGCCAGTTCAATATAGTCTCGTTCCGGGTCAAGCTATACCAGACGCTTCAAAATGCGTATGCCGGAGAAACGAATGCGGATAAAAAATATGCATTGCTGACCAACAAGATATTGTCCGTACTGGAGCGTATGCAGCAACAAAACCCAAACTATTTTTATGGCAACTATCAGGCGGGCGGCAGAAAATTTGATGCTGCTTATGAAACTCAACAAATAGCCTTGTTTAAAAAGAATGCCCTGAATGATGTCACCAAATTCGCCAAACGCGCAGAAGCGGATTATGAGGCTTTCGTTGCGCTGGTGGATAAGAACTACAAAGGCCTCGA
>JBBTCY010000003.1:0-6753 GCA_038043005.1 Pseudomonadota bacterium | reverse complement strand
CGGCTGGATTATGACAAAAAGCACCTCGGTTTTTCCTGGCATCCGCAACAAAATGGTTCGGATAAGGAAGAGGGTTATCTTTTTAAGGCCAATGCCATTCCGGCGCTCAGTAATAAAGGGCATGACCGCGACATCAAGGAAGGCAAAAAAACCTACCGGTTGGACTGGTCTGCCGACAAGCAAGGCGCTTTTGCGATTATCGAATACCTGAAGACCTTATGATGCAACCTGAACAATTGGCCGCATTGTTATCCCGCTATCCGGAAATCAGGCTGGCCCTATTGTTTGGTTCGATGGCAACGGGCAAGGCGCGTGCAGACAGTGATATTGATCTGGGTCTGTTGGCACAGGCGCCGCTTACTGCCGACTTCACGCTGAAACTGATACAGGCCATTGGCGCTGAATTCGGTCGCCCGGTCGATATCGTTGATCTGTATCATGTGCCGGAACCCATTACTGGGCAGGTGTTGAAGGGAATCAGGCTGTATGGCGACAATGCAACGTATGCCGGACTGCTAACCAGGCATTTGCTGAATGTCGCCGATTTCCTTCCGCTTCACCAGAGGATACTGACTGAGAGGCGCAATAAATGGATCAATTGATGCTTGCGGAAAAAATTGAATCGTTGCGACGCTGTATTCAGCGCATTGAAGATAAAAGGCCGGGTACTATCGATCTTCTGGTTCAGGATCTGGATCTGCAGGACATACTGGTCATCAACCTCACCAGAGCCGTACAGCTCTGTGTCGATATCGGCAGCCACATTATCAGTACAACCCATGAACCCTCTCCACAGACCATGGGCGAAGTTTTTACAACGCTCAATAAACTGGGTGCCATTACATTCGACACCTGCGAGCAATTAAAAAAGGCGATTGGTTTCAGGAATATTGCCGTGCATCACTACGAGGCGATCAATTGGGAAATTGTTTATGCAATTTGTCAAAATTCCTTACAGGATTTCCGTCGATTTGCTCAGGAAATCAGCCGGTATGCTGCTTTGTAGCAGCAGCGTGATGGCGGGTCAATAACGTTTGTTCTGGTTCCGGGCTGGACATTGTATGGGTTACGGATACTTGACAAGGATCACCATGAAAAAACTGAAAAATGAAGCTGCTTTGTTCAAGGAAGCTATGCTTGCCGGTGTGAAATATGCAGAAGGGCGGGGCGTGGTTGAGTTTGAAGCCACCGATTCGGCGAGTGAAAAACTGCTCTATATCTATCGACTGCTGGTGCACGACAAAGTCATCCAGCCCCTGCCGGAAGATCAGGTCGCTGAAAAAACCATGCGGCATAAACTGGCACTTTGGTATGCCAAACAATTACCTAAGGATCATGTGTTGTTGAAATGAATGGTATTCCGATGTTTTTAGCTTCTGCTGATAATGGCGAACCATGCATCAATTCTTGAGGTTTTTTGATCCAGATAGCCTTCATGATCAATGAAACACAATACCTTGCCTTGGTGGGGATGTATCATAAGTATGGTGATTTGTAAGACTTGACCTCCTTTAAGCACGTAAAATTAAGGAGTTGCGCGCTTTTTCGGTGTTCCGCTCGAACGCAGGGTTAACCCTGCTATTCGTGAACATCTGTATACCTGAATGAGCTATGAGAAAGTGCAGTTTTTTTCAGTAAATCACGACGCATTGCAACAACAATTTCACCGATTGCCTTTCGACCGGCAACTGGATCAGGCGCTGCCCCCCTGCTCGCTATTACAAGAGCAACTAAATTGTTGATTGCCTCAACGACCTCATCAGAAGCATATAACCAAGATTGGTATTGCTCCTCAAAGAACTCTCGTTTCAGCTCGCCCGAAGTGGTTGTACCAACAAATCCCTGAAGCTTAACCAATAACTTTGCGTACTTTTCTTCCTTAAAACGAATGATTGATTCATCGCGTTTTGCGCGAGACGTAAATAGAAATGCTAAAAATGCACCGAGTGTGGCGCTTAATAGCGGAACAAGAGGAACGATCAAATCTTTCATATGTATAAAAAGGCTAACTAGATTTAGACAGATCATCAATAAAACAACAATGTTGCCTATCTCTATTGATGATTTCTATCATTAAGAAATTTTCTTTTGTTGTTGTCGTGTTGTGGCTTGATCACCGTTTTAGTAACCCCATCCAGAATTATGGCTACTATTCCGCAGCTATCGGAATCAGGTCGCAAATCAAGAATACCAGCGAACAATTGACCCGCCTCATCCCTGATTCACGACCCTGATTTTCAATCGATAACAAACCCGTTACTTCGGTGTTTCCTTCTTGGGTTTCTTTGCTTCCTTGTTCTTACGTTGCTGTCATTTTGCCATGGTCATCCTCCTTGTGTGATTGCAATACCATCATAATACGAATAAAAATTTTTGTGTCTATTTAGCCAACCTTTTCAGACTTTTTTCTTCGGCGGTGGTGAGTACGCGCAGGCACGGCAGATAACCGTCATAGACAATGCCATGCACTTCGATGCGTTTCTGCGAGCGCAGCATGCTGATCAGGTACTGGGTGACTTCCTGTGTGATCGTTTGTCCGGGAACCAGTACGGGGATGCCGGGCGGGTAGGGTGTGATCTGATCGGTGCAGGTGCGGCCGTTCAGGGTTGCATTGACTTTGTCCTGTTCGTCCAGCAGCGGTATCAATTCGCCGCCGCAGTAGAATGCATCGCGCGGCAGGTATTTCAGTTCCGTAAAGCGCGGGATATCCGCCGTTTGATAGAGTCTGCGCGGGGCACGGTTTTCACGGGCGATGCGCATCAATGCATCATACAGGCGGGATACCTTGCTGCGCGTGGTGCCGATGGTGAGCAGCAGGGTGAGGGTGTTAAAGGTGGATTTCTCTACCTGAATGTTATAGCGCTCAAACAGTTCCTGGATTAATTCCTCGACAGTAAACCCGCAACGGGAAATATCCACGGTCACTTTGGTGGGGTCGAGCTGAATAGCGTCCTGCTTTATTTCGTCCGGCAGCAGGTCAGGAAGCTCCAGCACCTGAAAGACACCGGTGGAATTGATCTGCGCGCGCAGTTCCTTGGATAATTCGAGCGTGCGTGACAGTAATTTGTAGCCTTCCAGCATGGCCTGCTTGCGGGCAATGTCCAGGCTGGCGATCATGCTGTACTGCGGGCTGGTCGACGTGTGCATGTTGAAATTCTCGCGAAACAGATGTTCGTTGAAATCCGGGTCATTGACATGAATCATGCTGGATTGCGAGAAAGCAGACAACACCTTGTGGGTGCTCTGGGTGGCGTAGTCGGCACCGGCTTCCAGCGCGGTGGGACGGAAAGCCGGATGGAAGCGGGCAAAGCCATACCAGGCTTCATCAATGATCACCTTGATGCCTTTGGCATGCGCTGCTTGAATAATGGGCGGCAAATCGTAGCGCAGGCCGTCATACGTGCAATTGGTCAGGATCAGCGCCTGCGCATCATCATGGGCGGCAATGGCATCAAATATCGTTTGTTTGGGTACCGGCCCGTAAATATTGAATTTCCTGTTGACCGAGGAATCCAGATAAATTGGATGTGCACCCGACAGCACCACACCGTGATGGACTGATTTGTGGCAGTTGCGATCCAGTAACAGCTTGTTGCCGGGTGCCAGCAAGGTTTGAAAGATGACCTTGTTGGCGGTGGACGTGCCGTTGGTCGCGAAGAACGTACGGCGTGCGCCAAAGGCCTTGGCTGCAATTTTCTGTGCTTCCGCAATCACGCCGGTGGGTTCCATCAGGGAATCAAGCATCGGCACCGATACCGACAGATCGGCGCGGAATATGTGTTCGCCGATGAATTCGTAAAAATCACTGACCCAGGGGCTGTCCCGCAGTGAATCACCGGAAGAATGCCCCGGAGTATGCCATGCATCCTTTGCCATCAATACATATTTCTTGAGCTGATCGTAGAAAGGCGTGCGGGCTTTTTCCTGAAGCTGGGCGCTGAGAATACGGTACATGCCCCGGTAATCACGTTCTTTCCGATAGAAATAGCCATCGACCGTTTCAGTGAAAAGGGAGTCCACCACTTCGTCTTCCTGCTCCTGTGCGATCAGGATATAAATGCTCAATTCAGGGCGAAAGTTGGTGATCTTCTGCACCAGATCCAGTGCGGTCATCTGCAGGTTTCGTGAACGCTTGCCCTCGGCTCTCAACGTGTAGAGTCGGTCATCAACGACGAGTGCCTGAATGTCGCCATCCTGTTCAATCGCCTGGAGTGCCTCCTGCGCTGTTGTCACGCCGGCAAAGGTGATGCCAAATGGATTTTCCATGGATTTGGCAGCCGTATTCAGCCCTTTGACGAACTCTTTTAATATCAATGGCTCATCGTTAATGAGGAGAATCCGGCTGACGGGCTTTTTCATAAAAGAGTATCCATTGAAGTGCGTGAGGAGATTCCCGCTATGGGATGGGGATGAGCGGATCTTTGACGCGGTGCGCGAAATAAAAATAGATCAGCGAACTGGCGATGGCTGCAAAGAAACACCAGACCGAGGCAAAGGTTTCCAGATAAGTGAAATAAGCTGCAAAAAAACCGCAGGTGATGGCAATGCCAGCCAGATATAAGTGCTTATAGCTGGAAAAAATGAAGGGTACGCAGGTCGCCAGTAAGTACATGACAATCACGAGCTTGTCGCGATCAACATCATGCGTGTAACGGATGCTGTGATTGACGATCTCGGCAACGATAGGCTGATTGGCAAGACCGATCGTAGTATAGATCGCAAGTCCTAAACCCACGACACCAATCGCGGTAATTATTTTCTTGCGCTTGAGGTCTGTTTCAGCGCTGTAAACCGCAAAAGGCGCATAAAGCGGCCAGATAATGCCAATAAAGATGCCATAGAGATTACTGAGCCAGAACTGCGCCTGCACCATGTAACCATCGGTCAGGGAAACCCATAAAGCACCCTCGACGAGCTGCTGTACTGCAAAAATGAGCGGAATCAGCGCAATGGGCAGATCTTTCCGGTGATAAGTCTTGCGAATTGTTGCGGCGCCGACAACCAGAAGTGTGCCACCGACGATAAAACTGGCCTCTGCTGAAAAGCACATCTTGATGGTTTATTCCTATGTTGGAGCGATACGGTAACTGAATTTGCCGCGTTAAGTCTAGCATGCTTCAAAAAGCGGTGGTCAAAATGAGAAGAGTATGGATAAATTCTCGGATTCCCAAATTTGATGATAGCGATATTTATTAAATTTCTGCTAAAATAATAGATTCTATAATAGTGTCAAGCAAGGAATAGTTGTCATGGCTTATGTAGTAACTGAGAATTGTATTAAATGTAAGTACACGGATTGCGTGGATGTATGCCCGGTGGATTGTTTCCGTGAAGGCCCGAATTTTCTGGTGATTGATCCGGATGAATGCATTGACTGCACATTGTGTGTAGCCGAATGTCCGGTGGAAGCGATTTATGCCGAGGATGATGTGCCGGATCAACAGGTGCAGTTCATTGCGCTCAATGCTGAGTTGTCCAAACGCTGGAAACCCATTATTGAAAAGAAAGAAGCACTGCCGGATGCCGATGACTGGGCCAGTGTGGCGGATAAGCTGAAGCATTTGCAGCGCTGACCAGACAGTGCGGTAATCCTGATACCGCATGAGTGATTCCTCATCACAATTTCCAGAAATATCCTTTAATGAGGTTTTTAAGCGCATAAAAGCGGGTGCTACGGTTGTTACACCGAATCGAAGACTTGCTTCAGCGCTTAAAGATAAATTCAATACACATCAAATCGATCAGAAGGTTGCCGCCTGGCAATCGGCTGATGTTCTGCCATTCACTGCCCTGGTCGAACGCATTTACCTTGATGCGCAGTATGCCGGGCAGACGGCTGATTTGCCCGTATTGCTGACAACGATTCAGGAACGGGTGCTGTGGGAATCGATCATCCAGTCTTCGGATGCAGGCAAGGCGTTGCTGCGAATCCCGCAGACTGCGGCATGGGTTCATGAGGCGTGGCGGCTTGCGCACAGTTGGCAGTTTTTCCCCAGACTCAATAATTTTCTTCCGAATGAGGATGGCAGAGCGTTTCTGGAATGGGCGAAATCCTACGAACAGGCGACTGCACGCAATCGGCAGACGGATCATGCGCGTGTCGGCGATCTCCTGATCAGGCAGTATGAGAATCTGGATATCAGGAAACCAGCGAATCTGATCTGCTATGGTTTTGATGTGCTGACACCACAGCAGAAGATTTTTTTGGCAAAGATGGGAGCACTGGGATGTGAGGTGGTGCAGGTCAAGCCAATGCCTGACAGCCAGCCGCATCAGGATGGAATCAAGCGTGTGCCGTACATCAACAGGGAAGCTGAGATTTATCAGGCAGCCACCTGGGCGCGCGCCAGGGTGGAAGCCGATAGTACAGCCAGTATCGGTATTGTGGTACCTGCATTAGCCAGCGACCGCACTGCCATAATAAGAATTTTCAATTCGGTGATGCTGCCGGATATCAAGCAGGCATTGCCGGGTGCTGCGCATGCTGTTGCACCGTTTAATGTTTCACTGGGCGTGGCTTTAACAACGTACCCCATTATTGATGCCGCTCTGGCGATTCTTGAGCTGGCCGGGCACGAAATGGAGTTTGAACGGGTGAGCCAGTTGATCCGCTCTCCTTTCCTGGCGTGGGGCGAAGTTGAAATGAGCAGCCGTGCCCGGCTGGATGCGCGGATACGCCGTTATGCAGAGCCTGTGATGACGTTGGACCGATTGGTGGTGCTTGTTCAGCAGGCGGGAGGGCAAGCCAGTTGC
>JBBTCY010000002.1:4885-7589 GCA_038043005.1 Pseudomonadota bacterium | reverse complement strand
AATGGGTTCTTAAGCCCGATACCTCTTTTTCCGCTGCCGGTATGTTTGATAAGGTGGTTGTGCCCAATGAACTGTGTTCCAAACGGTTTCGCTCGTTGCTGGATGATAATAAAATCGTGGTACTGGGGTCACCGCGCTATTGTGATGAATGGCTGGCGAAACTGGATCAATTATTGCCACTTTCTCCGCTGGTCAGATCGGATAGTCGGCTCAAGATCGTCATGTTCCTGAGAAAAGCGAACTTTACGACATTTTGGGAAGAGGTCAGTGAGGTGGTGCAGATGATTGCAACGTTTCCTGAAGTGGAGCTGGTGATCAAGCCGCATACCCGTGGGGGATGGAAACAATCCTTGACCAAGGATGCGGCGTTGCGTCAATTACCCAATGTCACGGTGGCGGATGATGCGGTGCATTCTGCCCACTTGATGAAATGGGCGGATGTTATTATTGATCTGGCGACATCGGTCGTATTTGAAGCGGTTAAAGCAAAGAAGCCGGTGATGGCTGCAGATTATCTGCATGCCAGCCGCTCTGCCATCGCGCTGTACATGCCGGAGACAGAATTGCGCTGCCGCGATGATGTGTACACTGCAATCAAGCGGTTTCTGTCCACTGGGTGTGATTCTTTCTATGTAGAAGCGCATCGCCAGCATTTTCTGCAGGAAATGCTGGATGTGGGTGGGACGGATGTACTGCCGCGTTATATTGCGTTGCTGGAGAACCAAGCGCGGAAAAAGTAAATCTTGTGTGTATCCAATGTTAATCGGTTTGTAATGTCAGGATTCTGCCCAATTGATTATGAATGAACTGGCTGTGCTGTCTGTCGATGTGGTCATACCCGTATATAACGCGCCGGAGTTGACTAGACGTTGCATTGATTCCGTTGTAAGGCATCTTGGCCAATCGATTGGCGCTATTTATATTCAGGACGATACATCGGCTATTGAAACACGCACAATGCTGGATAGTTTGCATCATGAGAAGATTCACGTACATCACGCTGACAGGAATCAGGGATTTGGTAAATCAGTCAATGATGCAGTGGCGCGTTCCAAGGCAGATCTGGTGCTGGTGCTTAATTCCGATACAGAGATAGATGGGAATTTTTTACCCCTGCTCTGTGCGGCTTTTGACGCAGATCCACAGTTGGCGGTAATCAGTCCCGTACCTGACAAGTCTGCCAGTTATGGCCACTATTTGCGCCACCCTGGCGGGTACATTGTTACCTATCGTTTTCAGGGCTACGCATTCCTGATCCGCCGTGATATTTTTCTGGCGATGGGCGGATTTGATCTGGTTTATGGCCGTGGCTATTTTGAAGATACCGACCTGGGACGCCGACTGGATCAACAGGGGTGGCGTATTGGGGTACAACCGGATGCTTGTATCCACCATGAAAGTGGCGGATCGTTCGGACGCGGCCAATCCTATCGGCTGCTGGCAGAACGTAACCGCACGCTTTATCTGTCACGCTATCCTGATGCGCGTCGTAATGTTTTACTGGTTTTAAATCAACCTGTTACCTCTGATTTACCCGATGAACTGGCGGATGCAATTGAACAGGTACTCCGGCAAGGGGGCGGCGTTCACTGGTTAACGCCATCACCATTGCCGCAATTATCCTGTCTGCAGATGCGTAATAGTCCGGCGAGTATCAAGACGATTGCACAGCTGATAGTGCGTGGCTGGTCACGTGAGGACAAGCGCATTTCTGAAGTCTGGCTGCTGCCAGGTGTTTCCGGGATTCTACGTACAGTATTGGTTTTGCTGATTCAACTCCGTAAACTGGAGGTTAAATACTGGGAAGACAAGGTATCCAGATCTGACGACTTGCTATCCATAAGCCGGAAAAATTCAGCAGTGGGACCCATTTTGCAAGAAGAGACGACTAAACAGAATCTGGAATAACAGTAGCTTCTGAACGAATTGCAATGAAGGATTGGTTTATGGAAAAAATATTGGTTAATGGGCTGTATGCAGATTAGTGCGACACAGCGCGAACTGGTTATACGGTTTGCACTGGTTTTTATCTGCCTGGGATTCTGGCGCAGCGGGTTGAACTTTATTTCCTTTCCACTGCTGATAGTAGCCTGGCTAATAGATGGCGGGTTATGCCGGTTTAAGCAGGCAATCAGGGAACCTTTGATACAGGCTATTCTTCTGTTGTGTGCACTGTTGCTCCTGGGGTTGTTGTGGGGTGAATGGCCGGATAACGGACGCATGAAATGGTTGAAATACTTCATGCTGTTGATCTTTATCCCATTCTATTCGCTTTTGAATAGGGAACGCCTGTCGTGGGTAATCGGTGGGATGCTGGTGAGCTATTCCGGTGTTCTGGCGCTGGGTATCTATCAGTGGCTGGTTATGGGGGAGCAGGGTATTCCATTGCTGGGGATGTCCTATCTCAGTTTCTCGGCCATGCTTGGGGTCGGGGTGATCGTGACGGCTTGCCTGGCCGGGCTAAGTCGATCAGTGCTGCTGGGAATGTCTCTGTTGATTGTTTCACTGGCGTTGCTATGGGTTCAATTTCATCAGAGTGGAAGAATTCTGCTGTTCGCAACACTGATGACCCTGGTGCTGTTGGTTTTCTTGCGTTATCGCGTGGAAGTCAGGAAGTTTCTGGTTATTTCCATCGCTGTGCTGATGGTTGCTTCTGTTTTTGCCTATCATAGCCCTGTGTTTCAGAATCGATGGGCGCAAGTCA
>JBBTCY010000002.1:0-4785 GCA_038043005.1 Pseudomonadota bacterium | reverse complement strand
GCTTCTGTTTTTGCCTATCATAGCCCTGTGTTTCAGAATCGATGGGCGCAAGTCAGCAGCGATATCGAATTGTTGCAGCAAGGTAACTACAGTTCCAGCCTGGGATACCGACTGGCGATGTGGGATGTCGGCCTGCATGGCATCGCCGAACGCCCCTTGACGGGGCATGGCACTGGTACGCCGGAGGCCTATTTTGACCATGCCATTCAGACGTATAAAAACGGGCTTTATAAGAATCTGCCAGAATTTCAGAAAACGTTTCACTACCATAATGACTGGATTGAAATCGGCATGCATATCGGGATTCCCGGTATGCTGGCTTTGCTGTTTCTTCTCTGGGGGTGGTACCAGTCACTGAATAAGAATCAGCTGGGAATACTTGGCGCTGGCCTGGTCAGTTATATTTTTCTGGCTGGCATGACCGATGCCTTCATCATCTTCAGCAGAACGCAGATTTTGTTGCTGATTATTACGGCAATCGCCATGAGCTGGCGGAAAGAATGTGGTGATGATTTTCTCAGCCTCTTTCGATCGAACAAGAATCCAACTTTGAAACCAGACTGACGCGTAATGGAATTATCATGGACGATGTACCGTACCTGACAAAGATCCGATGCCAACAATCCTGATTGGTACGGAGACGCAATCCATCTGCTATCTGTGTGGCAACGCTGGAAAGATATTGCACCATAATCTTGACGACTGTCTGTTTGGCGCACCGGGTGCGTGGTCTTTCAGGCAATGCCCCAATCCTGATTGTGGTTTGATCTGGCTGGATCCACGTCCTACTGTCAGTGAAATCGGCAAGGCCTATCGGAATTACTATACACACGGACAACCCAATGGTACACGGCAAACCCGCCCGGCGCGCATGCTTCGCACTATCCTGCATGTGGCAAGTATCGCTTTGCTGGGTTTGCATGCTGAACGCCGACGATACAAGCGCATGTACCTGGATCAGATACCAACAGGCCGCTTGCTGGAAGTGGGGTGTGGTAACGGGAAAAGACTGGCGCGAATGCAGGCAATGGGCTGGGATGTGACAGGGCAGGAAGTTGATCCTGTTGCAGCTGATTATGTGCGTGCCGCGAGAGGAATTGCTGTGCATGTAGGACCGCTCGAAACGATGGATGTCGCTGAGAAATATGATGCTGTGATAATGAGTCATGTGATAGAGCATGTGCATGATCCAGTCGCTCTTCTATTGACCTGCCATTCTATGCTGAAAGAAAATGGCCTGCTGGTGGTGCTGACCCCCAATGCGGCAAGCTATGGCCATCGCAAGTTTGGTATGACGTGGCGTGGTCTTGAGCCACCCAGGCATTTGCATCTATTTACTTGCAGGACATTGGTTCAAATGGCGCAACGTGCCGGATTCAGTCGCAATCAATGCTGGACGACACCTGTTGGTGCCGACGGGATTGGCCAGGGCAGCGTATCAATGGAAGAAGCAATCCGCAATTGGCAGGGCAAACAACAGTTGGTTACAACACGTGATGTTTTAAGAGGATTCTGGTTCCAGCTTGCTGCTAGCCGGATTTTCCGGACTGACAAAAATTCAGGTGAAGAATGCGTATTACTAGCTACGAAGAGATCGACCGGATATGAATAGAGGGTGATGACAATGGATGCAAAATTTCCAGCGGCGATCAATCCGGGAGTCCTGATCCCGGTTAATCCGATTATTGAAAACTATATGCGGGGTTTGCTGACGCAGACTGATCATCCGGTATTAACAGCGATGGAAGTGCTGGCACAACAGAAGAACTTTCCGATCGTGAATCGCCTGGTTGGTGTTTTTCTTGAAACCCAGGCCCGAATGATTAACGCCCGGCGTGTATTTGAATTCGGCAGTGGTTATGGTTACTCTGCGTATTGGTTCACCAGAGCGGTAGGTGCTGACGGTTGTGTCATATGCAGTGATGGCGATTCGCAGAACAGATGGCGTGCGGAAGAATACCTTGCGGCTGCTCATCTATGGGATCGGATCGAGTTTCACGTCGGGATGGCACAGGATATTTTCATGCAGACTGATGGTATCTTCGATATCTGCTACAACGATGTGGATAAGGGGGCATATCCTGAGATCTGGAAAATGGCCAGAGATCGGATACGCCCGGGCGGTCTCTATATTGCGGATAATGTGCTATGGCACGGGCGCGTGGCTCTGGAGGAATTTACCGATATTGAGCTTGGCTGGACTGAAGCCATTATTGAACATAACCGCCTGGTTTTTAATGATCCGGAGTTCGATACGTTTATTAATCCGACGCGTGATGGCGTGATCGTCGCCAGAAAGAAATAACCTGTGTGACAGGCCTGTGCTTTTGAGAGATGAAATGGCGAGTTTGCAAGGGATACCGCCTGATGTTCGTGACTCGGGCAATGCAATTCTTCATGGTAGTTTGATTAATAAATTGGTATAGTTGGTATAATTCAGGTTGCAAATTGGCTGGGCCGTCAGGGTGCCAGTTGCGCGACAAATGGACACGGTGTTTTTTAAAAGGAAATAAATAATATGCAAATTCATGTTTATGATACTTATGTTAAGGCTAAAGACGGTCATACAATGCACTTTGATGTGTTTACCGCAGTGAAAGATGATCAGAAGGCCGTTGACTACGCCAAGCAATGGCTGACATCAATCGGGGAAGCGGATGCCGTGGTAACAAGCAGGGAATGCAGTTTTTGTCATAGTCAGAGCGCTCCTCCGAATGTGGTTGAGTCGATCAATAAGGATGGTTACTATATTTACAAAATGGAAGGGTGCAAGTAATCTTTCTTAATTAACCCGGTTTAAAGTTAAGAGATACGATGCAATATCATGATTCTGGCTTAGTCACAGAAAATAAAACAATCCTATAATTCTCAAGGTTCCCGATATGAAGCTAAAATTTAGAAAGTTATTAATTTCTAGTGCCATCTTTATGTTATGTCATTCAGCTCACGCATCGGAGCCGAAACTGATAGGCGAGTACGGTGACTGGACAGCCTATATGTTCATGGAAAACAATGGAAAAGTTTGCTACATGGTTAGCAAACCAAAGAAAACAGAAGGTAATTATACGAAGCGTGGCGATGTATTTGTTTTAATAACACACCGCCCTGCTGAGAAAAGTAAAAATGTATTCAGTTATATCGCTGGCTATACCTACAAACAGAACAGCGAAGTGACTGTTAACGTGAATAATCAGACCTTCAATCTTTTTACTCAGGATGATTCAGCCTGGGCGCCTGATGAAAGCGTTGATAATAAGATAACGGATGCGATAAAACGGGGCAGTTCCCTGGTAGTTAAAGGAGCCTCTGCACGGGGTACTGATACAGTAGATACTTTCGGGTTAAGCGGCTCGTCATCCGCATATAAAGCGATTTCAGCGGAATGTGGTATCAAGTAGAACGGCTCACTCTCTCCTCTGATTACGGTCTGGCATTAAGGAAGAAACGCATTGTATGAATGACGCGATAATAATTTACCAGAAACCAACATGTAGCAAATGCAGGGCTACGCTCCAGATTCTCAATGAAAGCGGTGTGGAATTTGAAGCGGTTAATTATTATGATACGCCGCTTACTGCTGAGAAATTAAAGGAATTAATCTGGAAGCTGAATATTCCGGTACGCGATGTGTTGCGTAAAGACGAACCACTGGCTCGTGGTCTGGGATCTGCGTCAGATGATGAGTTGATTAAGGCGATGATCGATAATCCGGATTTGATCCAGCGTCCGATAGTGGTACGGGGCGACACTGCTAGAGTATGTAGGCCACCAGAGAATGTCAGGGAATTGCTTGGTAAATAAGCGGTAAAGTATCAGGCAGAAGAGAATGACGGGATTCGGATCTGAATCTGTAAGTTAAAGTGTCAGTCAGGCTTCTGTATATAAAAAAGGCCGCGCATCTGTTATGCGCGGCCTTTTTATTGATGTGGAGATATTATTCGGCGGCTTGTGTTGCGGCTTCTATGCCAGCATCCTGGTCAGCCAAAACTGCCTTTCTGTCGCTGGCGCGTGCTGGCAGCTTTTCACGGATACGGGCTGATTTACCGGCGCGATCCCTGAGGTAATAGAGCTTCGCGCGGCAGACAGCGCCACGGCGCTTCAGTTCTATGCCAGCTATTAAGGGTGAATAAGTCTGGAAGGTACGTTCTACACCTTCACCACTCGAAATTTTACGAACTGTGAAAGCTGAATTAAGTCCCCGATTACGTTTGGCGATGACAATGCCTTCATAGGCCTGTACACGCTTGCGATCACCTTCGACGACATTGACGTTAACAATAACGGTATCTCCGGGGGAGAAATCCGGTATCTGTTTGTTAAGACGTTTAATTTCTTCGGATTCTAATTGCTCTATCAGGTTCATATCTATATTCCCATTCTTTATTTACTATTTAATTCTACTCGGATTTACAGGATTGCTTAAACTCTTCTAAAAGTTTCTCTTCTTCTTTTGTCAGGCCGTGTTCATATTTTAATGCCAGCAGATCCGGTCGTTTCAGCCATGTTCGACCCAGCGCCTGCTGTAAACGCCAGTGGCGGATACGTGCATGATTACCGGAAACCAGTGCTTCTGGTACATTACTACCTTGATACTGTTCAGGGCGCGTATAGTGAGGATAGTCTAACAGGCCATCAACAAAGGAGTCCTGGTTTGCTGACTCCGCATCACCTAACGCCCCTGGAATTTGCCTGACTAAGCTGTCAATTAACACCATTGCAGCCAATTCGCCACCAGAAATCACATAGTCGCCTATTGAAACTTCCATATCAACCTGTCGTTCTATC
>JBBTCY010000001.1:0-9828 GCA_038043005.1 Pseudomonadota bacterium | reverse complement strand
CCCGATTAAGGGCCTCGAATTTCTCGCGGAAGTTCTGTTCCAGTGCAGCGCGGTCACGAATGTCCGGGCGGTGGGCGTATTTGAGATCGACTAGCTTGCCGATCAAGCTTTGCTCGATCTGGCTTTCGGTTGTTGTCATTGGAACGACCCGGAGAATTCAACCGGTTAATTCTACAGGTTCTGACTGTTTTTCGTTAGTAATGAAGTTGAATCTGCGCAAGAATAAGATTCATCGGTACTGCAAAAGTCAGATTGAGTCCAGTATCTTACAGCCAGTCTCTCAACGCTGAATCCAGCCTACTTCTTCGCGGATAACTCCAGAAAGCGTTTCCTGTCCGCATCAAACCGGGATTGAATGCTTTTCATGCGGTCCTGGGTTTCTGCCAGTTCCCGGCGCAAATTCAGAACATCCCGTTCTGCTGGCTGTATGTCGTTCTTGATTGCAGCCAGCGTCGGGCTGCCTGCTTTCTCAGCGTCTTCCGCCTGTTTTTGCAGTGCATCCAGCTGGGTCTGCGCGATACCAAGACGTTTTTCGATACCGATAATATTCAGCTTAATTGGATGTATGTTGCGTTCCCGCGCCAATTCAATTTCCTGCTCGCTCGTATAGGTGCTGAGTAACACGGTATCCCGCCGTTGCTCTTCCTTCAATCTCAGGTCTTCTTCCGCTCTCTGCGCTTTCAGTGCCTTCTCGGCAGCAGGGTCGACCTTGTTATGGTCTATTTCATTTTTACGGATGACAACACCCAGCTTATTCATCTCGACAGTCGCTTTATCCAAGCATTCAGCGGGCAGTACTTTGTCGTAGTAATGAAACATACCCCGATCATCAACGCATTTTTTGAGCGCAGCCGATACCGGTTGCGTAAAAACAAGCATAATTGAAATAAAAACTATCCAGCGCATCGCCATCTCCTTTAAAGTTACCCGAGAACACTGCAATTTAAAGAAGTGCCCGACACACTCAGACAGGTCACCGGTCATAATAAAAACCGCCTGAGGACAACGTTGTGGTCAGGCTATTCCATATCGTTCACGGTAACGTTCGACAGCTTCCAGGTGATGTATCAGGTCGCTTCTACCTTGCAGGTAGTGAATCAGATCATTGAGATCAATAATATTAATAACGGGTATATCGTGCAATTTCTTTACCTCCTGCACTGCAGAAAGTTGCTCGCTGCCGCGCTCCATTCGATCCAGCGCAATCACCACACCGCAGGGAACCGCCCGCGATGCATGAATTAACTGAACGGATTCGCGGATTGAAGTGCCCGCAGAGATCACATCATCTACAATCAAAACCCGTCCCTGTAGTGGCGCGCCAACCAGCGCTCCGCCTTCCCCGTGATCCTTGACTTCCTTGCGGTTAAAGCAGAAAGGATAATTCCTCCCGGTTTCAGCCAGCGCAATCGCAATCGCACTGACCAGGGGAATGCCTTTATACGCGGGGCCAAACAGCACATCAAACGGAAGCTCAGCAGCAATAATTGCTTTCGCGTAAAATTGCCCCAGCTTGCGCAGTGAATCGCCATCATTGAATAACCCGGCGTTGAAAAAATAAGGAGACATGCGCCCTGCCTTGGTTTTAAATTCGCCAAAACACAGAACATTGCAATCAATGGCAAACTCGATAAATTCTTTCCGGAAATCGGACATGGCTCAAATCACTCGATAATTTAGACATGCAAATTATAACGCTTAACCTCAATGGTGTACGCGCTGCGGCAAAAAAGGGGGTTTTCCAGTGGCTATCAGCGCAGTCAGCCGACATTGTCTGCGTACAGGAATTAAAGGCTCAATTGACTGACCTGACCGAAGAATTTCTGGCGCCGGATGGTTATCAGGGCTATTTTCATTGCGCCGTCAAGAAAGGCTACAGCGGTGTCGGTATCTATTGCCGCAACAAACCGGATAACATTGTCGAAGGAGTCGGGATCAGCGAGATTGATCAGGAAGGCCGCTTCATCCAGGCAGATTTTGGTAATCTGAGCGTCATTTCGCTCTACCTTCCTTCCGGATCGAGCGGCGATCACCGGCAGGCCTCTAAATTCTTCTTTATGGAAAAATTCCTTCCCACTTTAAAAACACTGATTGCCAGTGGCCGGGATGTAATCTTATGCGGTGACTGGAATATCGCACACAAGGAAATTGATTTGAAAAACTGGCGCGCCAATCGTGATCACTCCGGCTTTCTACCGGAAGAACGCGCCTGGTTAACCCATGTCTTTGATGAAATCGGCTTTGTGGATGTCTTTCGATATATCAATCCAGATCCTGATCAATACACCTGGTGGTCAAATCGCGGACAAGCCTGGGCAAAAAATGTGGGGTGGCGTATTGATTATCAGATTGCCACGCCCAAGATAGCTCACACAGCCCGCAAGGTTTCAATCTATAAGGATGCGCGATTTTCTGACCACGCCCCTCTCATCATCGACTATGATGACCACTGACCCATGAAATCAACCATACCATCCAGCTGGTTTAATGCATTCAGCATCTATACCCACCCACGGGTACTCGGCATGTTGTCGTTGGGTTTCTCAGCCGGTCTGCCCTTGCTGCTGATTCTGGGTACGCTATCTTTCTGGCTGCGCGAAGCGGGTATTGATCGCACCACAATCGGTCATCTCAGCTGGATCGGTCTGGCGTATAGCTTTAAATGGCTCTGGTCCCCGCTGGTTGACCGCCTGTCCCTGCCCGTACTGACGCGTCTCTTAGGTCGCCGACGCGCATGGCTATTGCTCTCGCAGGTTATTATTGTTATCGCGCTGGTCGGCATGGCCAATACCGATCCGGTCATGAATCTGACGCATCTGGTGTTTTTTGCATTGGCTGTCGCGTTTGCATCCGCCACTCAGGACATTGCATTGGACGCCTACCGCATCGAAGCTGTGGCCGTTGAGCTGCAAGGTGCCATGGCTGCCACTTATCAGGCCGGTTACCGTGTCGCCATGATCATGGCATCGGCAGGTGTTTTGTGGATCGCGGCGGCAGTAGATCCTTCGGCAAGCACTTACGATCACTCGCCCTGGCGCTTCGCTTATCTGGTTATGGCCGCCAGCATGGCTGTTGGCATTATCACAACCCTGATCATCCGTGAACCGGATGTTCCCTACAGCAGGCTCATTTCAGACAATGAAAAGATTGCACAACTTGCCATGGCAAAGTGGAATCTTAACCCACGCCTTGCCAGAATCCTGATATGGCTGTACGGCGCATTAATCGCGCCTTTCAGGGATTTTATCGTGCGCCACGGGCGACAAGCCTTATTGATCCTGGCCTTAATCGCCATTTATCGCATCTCTGATGTAGTCATGGGAGTCATGAGCAACCCTTTCTACGTCGACATGGGTTATAGCAAAGACGAAGTCGCCACCATTTCAAAAGTTTATGGCGTGATCATGACGATTGTCGGCGCAGCTATCGGCGGCGTGCTGACCGCAAAGATTGGTATCATGCGCACACTGTTTCTGGGTGCCGTGCTATCTGCCGCAACCAATTTATTGTTTGTCTGGCTGGCTGGGCGCGGCCATGATGTCAGTGGACTGGTTTTCACCATTTCAGCTGACAACCTATCCGCCGGCATCGCGTCATGCGCCTTTATTGCCTATCTGTCCGGCCTGACCAATTCGGCTTATTCCGCCACACAATACGCCTTGTTCAGTTCTGTAATGCTATTGCTGCCAAAATTTATCGCCGGTTTCAGCGGGCAGTTTGTTGATGTCTACGGGTATGAGTATTTCTTCATTGCCACCGCACTGCTGGGTCTTCCCGTTCTGGTACTGGTCTGGTTGGCTGGACAGGCAACGTTTGCAAATGCCGGGGCGCCGCCTGATACCACACTGAACAAAGAGTAATGTTATTTAATCTTCGATCTGTCGTTCAAATCGATAAAATGCCAGCATGCTCATCAAATTAGGCAGAAACTTGACCGGATGGCCTTTGCTCATCACCCTGCGTTCGAGAATACGCGCATCGCATTGATAACAGAGCGCCTCAAAATCACCGAGTGTACATAAATGAATATTGGGTGTGTCGTACCAGTGGTAGGGCAGGGTTTCAGAAACGGGCATATGCCCGGCAATAACCTGCATGCGGTTCTTCCAGTAGCCAAAATTGGGAAACGAAACAATACCCTCTTTCCCTACGCGCAGCATCTCCTGGATAATTCCCTCCGTATGGCGCATGGCCTGTAATGTCTGGGACAAGATGACATAGTCAAATGATCCGGATTCAAAGCTGGATAATCCGGATTCAAGATCATTCTGGATGACATTGATTCCATTCCGGAAACACTGCAATACATTTCCGTCGTCAATCTCTACCCCATAGCCAAAAACATCCCGCGTATCCCGTAAATAACGTAATAGCGAGCCATCGCCACAGCCCAGATCCAGTATCTTTGCGCCGGGCCTGACCCATTCTGCAATGGCTGCAAAATCGGGGCGCAATGCAATGGCTGAAGAATTGGTTGTATTAATCATATCTCTATCCGCTAATCATTAAGTCAGAACATTATCCATGTAGGCCCGCACCAGCTGATGGTAATACTGCGTCTCCATCAGGAATGAATCGTGACCATGACTGGATGTGATTTCTGCGTAACTGACATTGATTTTATTATCCAGCAATGCCTTGACGATTTCCCTTGAACGTTCTGGCGAGAAACGCCAGTCGGAAGTAAACGACAAGACCAGAAAATCCGCTTTTGCAATCTGACAGGCTGCACTTAAATTTCCATCATAGGTGGCGGCTGGGTCAAAGTAATCCAGCGCTTTGGTCATCAGCAGATAGCTGTTGGCATCAAACAGATCCGCAAACTTATCCCCCTGATAGCGCAGGTAGGATTCGATTTCAAACTCAACATCAAAACCAAAGGTCAGCTCCCCGTTGCGCAGGTCGCGTCCGAATTTAGCAGCCATTGAATCATCGGAAAGATAGGTGATATGCCCTAACATGCGCGCCAGCCTCAATCCGCGTCGCGGCAATGTGTTGTAGGAATAATAGTGACCGCCGTAAAAATCCTGGTCGGTCATGATGGCCTGACGGGCCACGTCGTTAAAGGCAATGTTCTGTGCTGTCAGCTTGGCTGCTGAAGCAATTACCAGCGCGTGCCGTACTTTTTCAGGATAATCAAGCGTCCATTGCAACGCCTGCATCCCCCCCAGACTGCCACCCATCACCGCAGCAAATTGTTCAATACCTAAATGTTCAGCAAGCTGCGCCTGGGTCTCCACCCAATCTTCCACTGTCACCACAGGAAAATTCGCGCCATAGTGTTTGCCTGTGCGCGCATCGATACTGGCCGGGCCGGTCGAACCATGGCAGCCCCCCAGATTATTGACACCGATGACAAAAAAACGGTTGGTATCAATCGGCTTCCCTGGCCCGACCATATTATCCCACCAGCCAATATTCTTGGATTTGTCTTCATAGATGCCCGCCACATGATGACTACCCGAGAGTGCATGACAGATCAATATGGCATTTGACCGGGCGGCATTAAGTGTACCGTATGTTTCATACACCAGATTATAGCTACTCAGCACCAGGCCACTTTTCAACTGCAGCGGCTTATCGATATGGACGTACTGCGGTGTAACAACACCCACTGACTTTGAATCTTGCATTTATTTATGGAAAATCCTACTAAAGAAACAACTGAATATCCTGTCGGCAATTATATCGTCAAAGGACTGGCGCACACTAGCAGGCCGTTGAAAAACTATCTGCATTGCCGCTGCAGTGTTAAAAACAGTCTCAAAATGCTCATTTATCATGCATAAACTGCGCTTTTTCGCCTGTTTTTGCCTTGCATCGGCTGCTTCGAAAACGTTTTTCAACGGCCTGCTAGTCATTCAATCTGGTTAACAGGGCATCCAGCTTCTCCGGATTATCCGCCTTGATAATTTTCTGCACCAACGGAAT
This sequence comes from Pseudomonadota bacterium, assembly GCA_038043005.1. Classification (GTDB taxonomy): domain Bacteria; phylum Pseudomonadota; class Gammaproteobacteria; order Burkholderiales; family Nitrosomonadaceae; genus Nitrosomonas. The sequence continues at coordinate 3,897 of JBBTCY010000001.1, read as the reverse complement.
GATATCGGGTAAATAGCTTTTTAAGATTTGATCCTTTACTGTCAATAGCTGAGCAGGATACATGGAAAACTGCTGCAACCCCATGCCTAGCAGTAGCCGCGTGAATTGTTTGTCACCCGCCATTTCCCCGCAGATCGCCACCGGCACTTTCGCTCGATTGGCCGTCTGTATGACATGGGCAATCAGCCACAAAACTGCCGGATGAAAGGGATCGTAAAGATGCGCGACAGTATCATCGACCCGGTCAACCGCCAGGGTGTATTGTATGAGATCATTGGTACCAATCGACAAGAAATCCAGTTTCCGCATGAAGCTGCCCAAAGACAGCGCAGCGGCTGGAATCTCGATCATGCCACCAATCCTGATATTCTCATCAAATGCCACCTTCTCATCCCGCAAACTTTGTTTTGCATAGTCAATAAAGTGAATCGTCTGATCAATTTCCACGGTATTTGACAGCATCGGAATCAGAATACGAATCTGACCATAATGGGATGCCCGCAGAATCGCGCGCAATTGCGTATGAAACATCTGGGGTTCCGACAAACTCAGACGGATCGCCCGTAGTCCAAGAGCCGGATTAGCTGCCTCTTGTATAGCGCCTTTCAGATTTTTATCCGCCCCCAGATCAAAAGTACGAATCGTTACCGGCTGACCGCACATGGCTGCCGCAACCGTACGATAAGCCTCAAACTGTTCGGTTTCCGATGGCAGGTCATCCCGGTTAAGAAATAAAAATTCACTGCGAAACAGACCAATGCCGGTCGCACCACTTTCTTTCACCTGCTCAATATCTTCGGGTAATTCTATATTGGCGTATAAATCAATCGCCGTGCCATCCAGTGTAACTGCCGCAATACCTTTGATGCGTTGCAGTTTTTTTCTTTCCAGCCCCAACTGGCTCTGTCGCAACCGATATTCATTTAGCACATATTTGTCAGGGTTAACAATGATAATACCCCGGCTGCCGTCGACAATCAGATAATCATTCTCAAGGATTAACTGGCGTGCATGGTGCAAGGCTACAACTGAAGGAATATTAAGACTGCGTGCAACAATGGCCGTGTGGGACGTCAGGCTGCCCAGATCGGTGAGAAAAGCAATAAACTGGTGCTGCTTGTACTGCATCACATCGGCCGGGCTCAGATCATGAGCCACCAGGATACTATCGCTGATATGTTTCTTTGAAAATGGCAGATAACCCGGCTGTCCCAGCATCACCTTAAGTACCCGTTCAACCACCTGTACCACGTCAGTTTTGCGTTCACGCAAATAGGCATCTTCGATTTCTTCAAATTGCTCCAGCAACACATTCATCTGCTGCATCAATGCCCATTCAGCATTGCAATGCGTCTGCGCAATACTGTTACGGGTTGCTTCCGATAATGTGGGATCATCCAGAATCATGCAGTGCAAATCGAGAAAAGCACTGAACTCAGCGCGTGCATGGCCATCGGCAACCGCTGCCTGCAATGCTTCAAATTCTTTACGAACCGTGGCAAAAGCACTATCCAGCCGGGCAATTTCCTTATCCACCTGATTCCTGGGTATCAGATAATGCGCCACCTCCAGCGCAGCGGGTGCCGCCAGATGCGCGTGCCCGATTGCAATACCTTCAGATACGCCAGTTCCATGCAGGATAAAGCTCATTCACCTTCTCCGAAATAATCCCCAATTAACGCCACCAATGCTTCCATTGCTTCCGTCTCATTGTCACCATCGGTTTCAATTTCTATTGTGGAACCCTTGTTGGCTGCCAGCGTCATTACGCCCATAATGCTTTTTGCATTTACCCGTCGACTGTTTCGCGTCACCCACACTTCACACTTATATTGACTGGCCACTTTTGTCAGTTTCGCAGAAGCGCGCGCATGCAATCCAAGCTTATTCATAATTTCCACCTTTCTATGTTGCATGACATGACTCCGCTTGAATATGTATAACACCACGCTGACCACCGCTCAGCGCTTTCTCAACAACCATGGGCAGTGGCTCATGACGGTAAGTCAGTGCGCGTACCAGCATCGGCACATTCACACCCGCAAGACATTCCACTTTACCGGGCTGAATCAACTGAGTGGCGATGTTACAAGGCGTTGCGCCCAATATATCACTGAACACCAATACGCCATCACCGCTATCGAGTTGCCCCACGAGTGTCTGCGCATTCGATAAAACAACTTTCGGATCATCCTGGATAAAAATGCCCAGAGACATCATGTGCGGAGGCTTCTCACCTATAATATGACTCACGCAGCGAATCAGATGATCGCCCAGATCTTCATGTGTAACCACCAGAACTCCAATCATTTTTACCTTATTCCTTACTCTTGCAAGCGATAATAAAAGAATTCTAGCATTGTCATCACCACGTTATCGCTCTGTTATGATCTATCGGTTGAATATTCCGGAAGATTACATTATCCAATTATTGGATTCGTTCATCAGCCTGTTCGATTACCGGCATGGCAAGTTTTGAATCAATTGCCTGTAAATCCGGTCAAATAAAAAGAACAGCTGCCATATATCAAGCGAATACCTCAATTTATCATGACTGATAGTAACTATTATGATATGAAAAAAGATGACAGAATTATTGCTTACCGTGATGCCATTGAATCCATGTGCCACGGTAAATTCGTGTCAGATATCCCAACGGGCGATGATGAGATCGGCTATCTTGGAAAATCATTAAGGGATCTATCTGCTCTTCTTAAAAAACAGTTGGATAAAAACCAGTTACTCTATCAGGTCATGATAGAAAGCAAGCTGTATAAACTAATAAAAGTTAACAGGCAGCTTGTTGAGCAAAAGAAGAAACTGGAACAGCGCGTCACCCACGACTCACTGACTGGTCTGCTCAATAGATCCGCCATTTTCGATATTTTTCATAAACAGATTGCACGTGCTAGACGCAATGGTTCCGGTATTGCCATCATCATGATTGATATTGATCATTTCAAGCATATTAATGACACTTGCGGTCATCTCACGGGCGATGCCGTACTGTGTGAAATTGCCAACCGGCTAACCCAATCAGCCCGCTCCCACGAATACATCGGGCGTTTTGGCGGTGAAGAGTTTTTAGCCATTCTTTCCCTTCACGATCAGGATGGCGCTCTGAAGGTTGCCGAGAGATTATGCAATGCAGTAGCCAGTCTGCCGGTTCGCGCCGGACAATCACTGATCCCTGTTACGATCAGTCTGGGTGTTGCCGTTAGCACGGAGCATACTACGCTGGATGAGAATCTCCTGCTCCGCAAGGCTGATGAGGCACTCTACCTGGCTAAACATCGTGGCAGGAATCGGGTTGAAATAAACAATTAGCCTCCTCCCACGATATCACCCAAACCATGGAGTGATGCGTTCATACCGAAATTTCCTGAACAAAGCGTATAATTAAGGGCATGAATTAAGGAAACACTGATTAATTCGGCGAACGAGATGAAGCGCGAGACGCACGGAACGCAGCAACCGAGACATATCAATAGGATAGGCGAGGGAGTGAGTACCGCGCAACGAAGTGATTCGCTCGTGCAGTCAATTAATCAGCGTTTCCTTAAGAAACGTGCGTGAATCAATTGATACACCCTATTGGTTCTATCTCAAATCCTTACAAAACAGCATCTAACATGACTCAGGAAAATCAATCCGCTGCACCCCAGGATGAAAATCAGATTATTGCGGAACGTCGCGCCAAGTTGGCTGAAATACGACAAGCTGGCAATGCTTTCCCCAATACATTCCGACGGGAACACCTTGCCCTGACGCTGCATCAGCACTATGGCGAGCAATCCAAGGAAGTGCTCGAAGAAAAGCAGGTAACCGCAATCGTGGCAGGGCGCATGGTGTTAAAGCGCGTCATGGGCAAAGCCAGTTTCGCCACGATTCAGGATA